>JBPCWF010000520.1:0-3600 GCA_051009775.1 Hyphomicrobiales bacterium
ATCCACAATATGGGCACCGGCTGTCCCTACTGCACCTTGTGGGCCGACGGCTTCAGCGGTGTCTATCCGCACCTGGCCGACCGGGCCGCGTTCATCGTGACGTCGCCCGACAGCCCGGAAACGCAGGCGAAGTTCAAGGTCCAACGCGGCTGGACATTCCCGATGGTCTCGGCCAAGGGCTCGAGCTTCGCGCAGGACATGGGCTATACCGGCGAACACGGTTACGAACCGGGCGTCTCGGTGTTCAGGAAGGACGGCGGCCACATCCTGCGCGTATCCGACACCAGTTTCGGCCCGGGCGACGACTTCTGCTCGGTCTGGCACTTCCTCTATCTGATCCCGGAAGGGCCGGACGGCTGGCAGCCGAAATACAAGTACTAAGCGGGCGCTGTCGCGACATGCAGAACCGCCACCGCAAGTGTGGTGGCGGTTCGCCGTGCCCCCTCTCCGTCCGTCACCCGGCCGGAGAGCGTTTCGCCTTGATTTTCTTGTAGACTACCGGGACCAGGGACAGGACGGCCAGGCCGACCAGCGCGGTGATCACCTCGGGCGTCAGCGCCGAGGAGGCCGACACCTCGCCGCCCTGATCGAACACGCTGCCGAGGCCGGCGCCGACCGAGACATAGACGAAGGCGCCGGGAATGATGCCGAGGAAGGTCGCAACCGTGAAGGTGCGCAGGTTCACGCCGAGGAATGCCGGCACCAGATTGACCACAAAGAACGGGAACAACGGCACCAGGCGCAGGACGAGCAGGTAGCTCATGGCGTTCTCCTGGAAACCGGCCTCCATCCTGGCGAGCCACGGGCCAGCCTTGGCTCTGAGCGCATCGCCGAGCGCTGTGCGGGCGGCGAGAAAGATGCCGACCGCGCCCAGCGTCGCGCCGATCACCACCCATAACGTGCCGAACAGGGTGCCGAACAGAAAACCGCCGGTGATGCTCAGCACCGCGCCGCCCGGCAGCGACAGCGCGGTTGCAACCGCATATGCGGCCATGAACAGGAACGCAGCACTCAGGGCGTTCTGCGCCACGAAGCCGGTGAGGACCTCCCGGTTTTCGCGCAGAGCATCGAAAGTAAGATAGTCCTGCACGCCAAAGGCAAACGCGGCGGCGATGGCGGCCGCGACGGCGGCAAGGGGCGCCAGGCGTTTGACCTTGCCCGCCCAACCGGCAGACGGCGTATCGATCGTGGTCATGGTCATCTTCCTGTCTCCCGGACCGGAGCCTGTTGAGGATTACGGCAGGTACTGCATCAGGCCGACCACGGTCTTGGTGCGGTCGGAGAACAGCGACGGGGTGTAATAGGCGCCGGCGGCCCGTTTCGAAACTTCGCCAAGGGTCGGATAAGGCGCGATGATGCCGGCCATGTCGGAGGCCTTGAGGCCCTTCTGGACCGCCAGCACCCATGGCAGGATCAGTTCGCCCGCATGGCGCCCGACGATGGTCGCGCCGAGGATCTTCGCCCGGGGACCGATCACCGCCTTGATGAAGCCCTCGGTCGCCCGTTCGGCGCGCGCCCGGTCGTTCTCGTCGAAGCCGAAGGTCACCGCGGTCACCTCGATGCCCTGCTCTTTCGCCTGGGCCTCGGACAGACCGACATGGGCCAGTTCGGGATCTGTATAGGTGACCCAGGGAACCGCCTTGTAGTCGACCTTGGACGGCAGATTGAACAGCGCGTTGCGGATCACGATACCGGCGTGATAGCCCGCCATATGGGTGAACTGATAGCCGCCCGCGACATCGCCGATGGCGAACACTTTTTTGTTGCTGGTGCGTAGGCGCGCATCGACGTCGATGCCCTTGGGGCTGTAGTCGATGCCGGCCGCTTCCAGGTCGAGGCCGTCGACATTGGGCCGGCGGCCGACGGACACGAGGATATGCGAGCCCTCGATACGTTCCATGCCGCCGTCCCTGGCGACCAGGACGGAGACGCCGTTGCCTTCCGCCACGACGCTCTCGACCTTGGCGCTCTCATGCAGCGCGACGCCTTCGTCGAGCAGCCGCCTGCGCACCACCTCAACCGCGTCCGGGTCGTCCTTGTTCATGATGGTGAGCCCCTCGACCACGGTCACCCTGATGCCGAGGCGGCGGTGCGCCTGGGCCATCTCGATGCCGATCGGACCGCCGCCGACGATGATCAGATGGTCGGGACGCTCGGTCAGCTCGAACACGTTCTCATTGGTGAGATGGGGCACCTCGTCGATGCCCGGGATCGGCGGCACGAAGGCCGAGGACCCCGTGGCGATCACGATGCGGCGGGCCGCGATGCGGTATCCGCCGGCTTCGATCTCGCGCGGCCCGACGAACTTCGCGGCGGCCTGGACGACTTTGACGCCGAGGCCTTCGAAGCGCTCGACCGAGTCATGCGGTGCGATACCGGCAATGACGTCATGGACATGGGCGTTGACCTGGCCGAAGGCGATGTCCGGCTCATGGCCGTTGACGCCGAACCGGGCGGAGGTGCGAATGGTCTCGGCGGCCTCGCCCGCGGCGATCAGCGCCTTGGACGGCACGCAACCGTAGTTCAGGCAGTCGCCGCCCATCTTGCCCTTCTCGACGAGCACGACCTTGGCGCCCATCTGCGCCGCGCCCGCGGCAACGCTCAGTCCGCCCGAGCCGGCGCCGATGACGGCAATGTCAACCTTGAGCCTCTGGATATCGGCCATGTTCTCGTGTCCCTCTTTGGAAATTTTTGACCCGGGCGGCCGTCGGGGCGGGGCCCGGGCGGCCCCGCCCGCCGGTCATCAGCCGTCGACCTGGATGTTGTAGTCAGGTGTCGGATTGAGCGGGCAGGAGAAGACGTACTCGCCCGACTTCAAGGTGATGGCATAGTCCTTGGTGACCCCCGGCTTGAGGCCGCCGCCGGAAACGCTCGGCAGCGTCGCCCGGTTGACGATGCCGCTGCCGCGCAGATAGAAGCCCAGGTCGTAGGGCACATTCTTGTTGGTGACACGGAAGATGTACTTGCCGGGCTTGAGCTTCAGGGTCTGCGACTTGGCCAGGCGCTCGGCGCCGGACTTGGCGTTGATCGTCTCGCAGTCGGCCTTCCTGGTCGATGCATAACCGTGGTCGCCGGTCTCGACTTCGACGAACTGGCAGGGCGTCTGGGTGAGCTCGATCACCTGCGCCTCTTCGGCCTGTGCACCTGAGCTCAGACCGAGTGCAGCGACAAGGCCGGTTGCGGCGATTGCGGATGTGAACAGTGTCTTTGTCATTTTGGGCGGTCTCCATTTCAGGGAAATATCGGTGTCGTCTCGCGACAGGTTTCAGATGGGCATGGTCGGCATAAAGTTGAAATAACGATTGGGTGTTTGTTCCATAGCCGTCGGCTATGAAAACAGGCAAAATGGGCCGAAATTTCACAATTCCGTGAACTGACGGTCCATTATTGTGAGGCCAGGGCCTATCGATGCGCATGGTTGCGGTGTTGGTTTGACCAGATTGGTTCAGTGTCGTGGTGTGAGGAGGAAGGACATGCAGCGCATATTCGACGACGAACGGCGCGAGACTGGGCCAATCTGGTCAAATCCCATGGGGACGCGGCCCATCTGGCCACTGGACATCGTTGCGAAAGGCTTGAAGTGGGCGAACACTGCGGCGC
>JBPCWF010000521.1:0-8259 GCA_051009775.1 Hyphomicrobiales bacterium
GTGACCTTCGGCACGGCGCTCGCCGCCGGGGTCGCCGGTGCGGCGGCAGGCGACACCTGCAGTGAATCCACGGGCCCGAATCTGTGCGAGGCGAACGACAATGTGCCCGACTTCACCGCGCGCGTTCAATACAGCGCGCCGGGCGGCCATAAGTTCGAGGCCGCGGGCGTTGTCCGTAACCTGCGCATCGACGGCGACGCGGCAACCGGCGGCGTGACCGGCAGCGATTCCGAAGTCGCCTGGGGGCTGATGGGCGCGGCCGCAATCAAGCTGGCGGACATCGCCACCCTCTCAGCTGTCGCGACCTATGGCGACGGCGTGGGACGCTACATCATCAACGGCGGTTTTGCCTCCGCAGTCGCGGCCGGCACGGCAGCCAATCCCGACCTCGAGACCATCGAGGCGTGGGGTGTGGCCGCCGCGCTCGGCCTCGGCGTGACCGAAACCGTGACCATGAACTTCGTGCTCGGTTACTTCGACCAGACCAGAAGCGACATTATCGCCGGACAGATCGACGACCTGACCACCGTCCACGCCAACATGTGGTGGCAGCCGGTGGACCGCTTCCGGATGGGTGTCGAAGGCATGTGGGGCAACAACGACATCGCAGGCGCCGGGACGGAAGATGCGTTGCGCTTCCAGTTCGGCGCAGAATTCTACTTCTAGGGCTTGGGGACGTTCGCGTATCCGCCGTTGCGGGAGACAGAAATGGAACGTCGTGACGTTATCATATAGGCGCCGACGAAGCTTTTTGGTGCTGCCTGTCGTGATGGCGCTGGCGGTTTCGGCCGCCGCGGCACAAACGCTCGACAGGGTCGCCGAGTCCGGCACCTTCAAGATCGGCTACCGCGAGGATGCCCGCCCGTTCTCGTTCAAGGACGGGACGGACACGCCGCACGGCTTTGCCATCGAGCTCTGCCGCAAGATCGCAGCCGACGTGAAGGCAAAGCTCGGATTGGCCGAACTTACCGTCGACTATGTGCCGATGTCGACCAATGGACGGTTCCAGGCGGTCGCAGACGGCTGGGCCGACATTCTCTGCGGAGCAAGTTCGGTCACGCTCGCGCGGCGCGAACTGGTGTCGTTCTCGATCCCCGTGTTTCAGACCGGCATCAGCCCGGTGATGCGCGCCGACGCGCCGTCGTTTCTGCGCGACATCCTTGCCAAACGCAAATCCAAGCTGCCGCCCCGCACCGCCCTGATGCAGGCCTTCACCAAACGGACATTCGGTGTGCGTGCGCGAACCACCGCGGAAATCTGGCTGAAGGAGCAGATCAAGACCCTTGCCTCGGACGCGCAGCTTGTCACAGTCGACGGTCACGGCGAAGGGCTTCGGCAGGTCGCCGAAGGCACGCTCGACGCCTACTTCGCCGACAGGGCTATCCTCCTGGGACTGGTGACCGCGGGAGACACTCCCGATGAATTCGTCATCGGCGAAAACCTCTACAGCCATGAAACCTATGGTCTTGCTCTGGCAAAGAACGACGACGACTTCCGCCTGCTCGTCGACAGCAGTCTCAGCCGGCTTTACCGCTCGCCCGAGTTCGAGCCGGTATTCACGCGCTATTTCGGAAAGCCGGGGCCCGCGGTCCTCTTACGTTATCAGACCATCGCACTTCCGGAGTAAGGCCATGCCGACACGGTACACGTCACGGGACCGATGGATATTGCCAGCCAGGTATTGGGGAGCTTGACACCATGAAGATAAAATTTCCGAGCGCCTACACGATCCTCTTCGGGCTTATCATCGCAGTCGCCGTCGCCACGTGGTTCGTGCCGGCCGGCCAGTACGACCGTCAGACCAACCCTGCCCTGGGCAAGGAAGTTCCGGTGCCCGGCACCTACAAGCAGGTCGACCCGAACCCGCAAGGCTTCACCGACGTCGTGCTGGCGCCGATCGCCGGCTTCTACGATCCCGGCTCGAACGAGGCGCGGGCCATCGACGTCGCGCTGTTTGTGCTGATCATCGGCGGTTTCCTGGGGATTGTTACCCGGACCGGCGCGATCGATGCCGGGATCGAACGCGCCATGATGCGCCTCAGGGGCCGGGAGAAATGGATGATCCCGATCCTCATGGCGCTGTTCGCCGCCGGCGGCACGATCTACGGCATGGCCGAAGAGTCGCTGGCCTTCTACGCGCTGATCATCCCGGTCATGATCGCCGCCAGGTACGATGCGGTGACCGGCGTCGCCATCATCATGCTCGGCGCCGGGGTCGGCACGCTCGGGTCGACAATCAACCCGTTCGCCACGGTCATCGCGTCGAACGCCGCCGGTGTGCCTTTCACGGACGGGATCGTGCTTCGGTTCGTCATCCTGATTCTGTGCTGGCTGGCCTGCGTGGCCTTCGTCATGCGCTACGCCGAACGGGTGCGCCAGGATCCCGAGCGCTCCATCGTGGCGGACAAACGCGTCTCCAACGAAGAGCATTTCCTCAAGGGCCGGGGCAATCCGGGCGACGGCAACGGCCTGGAGCTGACCCTGACGCACCAGATCGTTCTGGTGATCTTCGGACTGAGTTTCGCCGTCATGATCTGGGGGGTCTCCGCCGGCGGCTGGTGGATGGCGGAAATGTCCGCGCTGTTCATCGTTTCCTCGATCGTCGTCGGTGTGATCGGGCGTATGAGCGAGGAAGACTTCACGAGCACCTTCGTCGACGGCGCGCGCGACCTGCTCGGTGTCGCCCTGGTCATCGGCATCGCGCGCGGCATCGTCGTGGTGATGGACGCGGGCAAGATAACCGACACCATTCTGTTCTGGGCCGAAGGCGCGGTCAGCGGTCTCACGGAAGTCGGCTTCATCAACACCATGTTCGGGCTCGAGGTCGTGCTCTCCTTCCTGGTGCCGTCGTCGTCCGGCCTGGCGGTGCTGACCATGCCGATCATGGCGCCGCTGGCGGATTTCTCGGGCGTGCAGCGCGATCTCGTGGTGACGGCCTATCAGTCGGCCAGCGGACTGGTGAACCTGATCAATCCGACCTTCGCCGTGGTTATGGGCGGCCTGGCGCTTGGCCGCGTGCCGTATGAGCGATGGCTGCGCTTCATGTGGCCGCTGCTGCTCATCCTGACTGCCATCATCATGGCGTCGATCAGCATCGTCGCACTCCTGGACTAGCCGCGGGACCGCATGCAGCAGACGGAAACACAGATCGAAACCGCACCCGCACGAGACGGCAGCGAAGCCCGGACCGGTTCGCAGCTCGGCTTCTGGATGTGCACCGCCCTGGTGCTCGGCAACATGATCGGCTCGGGCGTGTTTCTTCTGCCCGCCGCGCTTGCCGCCTATGGCCCGATCTCAATCGCCGGCTGGGTCATCACCTCGACCGGCGCCATCGTTCTGGCCCTGATCTTCGGCCGTCTCGCGCGCATCGTGCCCAAGACCGGCGGCCCCTATGCCTACACGCGTGAGGGCTTCGGTGATTTTGCCGGTTTCATCATCGCCTGGGGCTACTGGATCGCGCTGTGGGCGGGCAATGCCGCTGTCGCCGTCGCCTTCGCGGGCTATGTCGGCTTTCTGTTCCCGGCGGCCGGTGGCCAGCTCACCGGCCTCGCCACCGCGCTCGGCGCGATCTGGCTGCTCACCTGGATCAACATACGCGGCGTCAGCGCTGCCGGAATTGTTCAGGTGGTCACGACTGTCCTCAAGGTGCTGCCACTGCTGCTGATCGGCATCGTCGGTCTCGGCTTCGTCGACACCGGCAAATTCACGCCGGCCAATGTCAGCGAAGACAGCACTGCCGCCGCCATCGCCGCCTGCGCCGCGCTGACGCTGTGGGCCTTCATCGGCCTTGAATCCGCGACCGTACCGGCAGGCAATGTCGTCCGGCCGGAGCGTACGATCCCGCGCGCCACCATCCTCGGCACCAGTCTGGCGGCCGTCGTCTACATTCTCGTCACGGTGGTGGCGTTCGGCGTGGCGCCTCTCTCTGAGCTGAAAAGCTCAAGCGCGCCGCTGGCCGACGTGGCGCGGATTATGTGGGGCGCACTGGGCGGAACGTTCATTGCGGTCGCCGCCTGCATCTCGACCTTCGGCACGCTCAACGGCTTCACCCTGCTGACCGGCCAGGTGCCGCTGGGGGCCGCCCGGGACAAACTTTTCCCGCCGCAGTTCGCGCGCCTGTCAAAGGCCGGGACGCCGGTCTTCGGGCTTGTGGTCTCAAGTCTGCTGGCGAGCCTGCTGATCGCGATGAACTTCACCAAGGGCCTGGTCGATCAGTTCGTTTTCATCATCCTGCTGGCGACCCTGACCACCCTGGTGCCCTACCTGTTCTGCGCTCTGGCGGAGCTGATGATCTACGCCAAGACCGGGCGGACCGTTGCCGGAAAAGGTCTGGCGCCCGTCGTCGCGCTTGCCGCGGTCGGCTTCCTCTACTCCGCCTGGGCAATCTACGGCGCCGGACAGGAGACCGTGTTCTACGGCTTCCTCTTGCTCATGGCCGGTGTGCCGGTCTATGTCTGGCTCAACTGGCACAACGCCACCTCACATCCGCGAACAGCAGCGATCGAAGGAGAAGTGACATGACGAGTTTGGGTGTTTATTCGGAGGTAGGAAAGCTCAGGAAGGTGATCGTGCATCGTCCGGGCCTCGCGATCGCACGCCTCACCCCATCCAACTGCCACGATCTGCTGTTCGACGACGTCCTGTGGGTCAAGCAGGCGCGCCAGGAGCATCTGGCGTTTTCCGATGAGATGCGCAACCGGGGCATCGAGGTGTTCTTCTTCCGCGAGCTGCTCGAGGAAACCATGCGCGACATGGAGGCGCGCAAGTGGCTCCTGGATCACAAGGTCACCGAGAACACGGTCGGCGTCGGCATGGCCGGCGACCTCCACGCGGCCATGATGGAGATGGATGCCGAGAAGCTCTCGATCCATCTGGTCGGCGGCATCAATCGCGCCGAGTTGCCGTTCGAGCCCAAAGGCATGCTGGGGCGCCTGCTCGAGCCGCAGGATTTCGTCCTGCCGCCGCTGCCGAACCAGCTGTTCACCCGCGATCCGTCGGCCTGGATCTACAATGGTGTCACGCTCAATCCCATGTTCTGGCCGGCGCGCCGCGAGGAAACCCTCAATACGGCAGCGATCTACATGTATCACCCGATGTTCAAGGACGAGGATTTCGAATTCTGGTGGGGCGACAATGTCAAAGACCATACGGGCGCGTCGTTTGTCGAAGGCGGCGACGTCATGCCGGTCGGAAACGGTGTGGTGCTGATCGGCATGGGCGAGCGCACGACGCCGCACGCGGTTGCGCAGATCGCCCGCAATCTGTTCGCCAAGGACGGCGCGCAGCATGTCATCGCGGCCGCCATGCCCAAGGAGCGGGCCGCCATGCACCTGGACACCGTGTTCACATTCTGCGACCGCGACGTGATCAACATGTACCCGGAGGTCGTGAACACCATCCGCCCGTTCTCCGTGCGCCCCGGCGACAAGGAAGGCGAACTGGATGTCGTCGAAGAGGACAAGGACTTCCCAAGCGTGGTCGCCCAAGCCCTCGGGCTCAAAGAGCTGCGCATGGTCCACACCGGCGGCAATCCCTATGAAGCCGAACGCGAGCAGTGGGACGACGGCAACAATGTCGTCGCTCTGGAGCCGGGCGTGGTGGTTGCCTATGAGCGCAACGTCCACACCAACACGCTTCTGCGCAAGGCCGGGATCGAGGTCGTCACCATCGCCGGCAACGAACTCGGACGTGGACGCGGCGGTGGCCACTGCATGACCTGTCCGTTCCAACGCGACGCCATCGACTACTGATCGGGGCTGGTCCCCGGGCGCAAACAATCATGTGAGGAGTTACCGATGCCATTCAATCTCAAGGGACGCAGCTTCCTCAAGCTGCTCGACTTCGACCAGCGCGAGATGCGCTACATGCTGGACCTGTCGCGCGATCTCAAGCGGGCCAAATATGCCGGGACCGAGCAGCAGCATCTGAAAGGCAAGAACATCTGCCTGATCTTCGAGAAGTCCTCGACCCGGACCATGTGCGCCTTCGAAGTCGCATCGATGGATCAGGGCGCCGGCGTGACATATCTCGGACCCTCCGGGTCGCAGATCGGCCACAAGGAATCGATGAAGGACACCGCGCGCGTGCTCGGCCGCATGTATGACGCCATCGAGTATCGCGGCTTCGCACAGGAGGTCGTCGAGGAACTGGCCGAGTATGCCGGCGTGCCGGTGTTCAACGGCCTGACCGATGAGTTCCACCCGACCCAGATGCTGGCCGACCTGATGACAATGCGCGAGCATGCCGACAAACCCCTGCATGAGATCTCCTACGCCTTCGTCGGCGATGCGCGCAGCAATATGGGCCATTCGCTGATGATCGCGGGCTGCCTCATGGGCATGGACGTCCGTCTGGCCGCGCCCAAGGAGAACTGGCCGAGCGACGAGTTCGAAGGGCCCGCGCGCGAACTCGCGCAATCCTACGGCGCGCGCCTGACCATCACCGAAGACCCCCACGAGGCGGTCAAGGGCTGCGATTTCATCCATACCGACGTCTGGGTCTCGATGGGCGAGCCGGCCGAGGTCTGGGAGGAGCGGATCAAGCTTCTGACGCCCTATCGGGTCAACAGCGAGCTGATGGCCTCGACGGGCGTCTCCTCGACCAAGTTCATGCACTGCCTGCCCGCCTTCCACAACCGCGAGACCAAAGTCGGCGAGGAGATCCACGAGAAATACGGCGTCTCCGAAATGGAGGTGAGCGACGAGGTGTTCGAGTCGCCGGCCGGAATCCAGTTCGAGCAGGCGGAAAACCGGCTGCACTCGATCAAGGCCGTCCTCGTGTCGACGATCGGGAGCTGAGCCATGCGTGTCGTCATAGCTCTGGGCGGCAATGCCCTGCTCCGCCGCGGGCAGGCTCTGACCGAAGACAACCAGCGCGAGAACGTACGCGTCGCGGCGAAAGCCATGGCGCCGATCGCCGAGGAACATCAGCTCGTGATCTCGCACGGCAACGGCCCGCAGGTCGGCCTGCTCGCCCTGCAGGGGGCGGCATACAAACCCGACGAAGCCTACCCGCTCGATGTGCTTGGCGCGCAGACCGAGGGCATGATCGGCTACATGATCGAGCAGGAAATGGGAAACCTGCTGCCCGTGGAGGTGCCGTTCGCGACCATCCTGACGATGATCGAGGTCGATGGCGGCGATCCGGCGTTTAAAAGCCCGACCAAGTTCATCGGACCGGTCTACGAGGAAGCCGACGCCCGCCGGCTGGCGGAGGAGAAGAACTGGTCGATCAAACAGGACGGCGACAAATGGCGCCGGGTCGTTGCCTCGCCCCTGCCCAAACGGATCTTCGAGATACGCCCGATCGGCTGGCTCCTGGAGCACAAGACGATCGTCATATGTGCCGGTGGCGGCGGCATCCCGACGATCTACGACGACGACCGCAACCTGCACGGGGTCGAGGCGGTAATCGACAAGGACTTCGCGAGCGAGCTTCTGGCGCGCGACCTCGAGGCCGATCTCTTCATCATGGCGACCGATGCGGACGCGGTCTATGTCGATTGGGGAACACCAGATCAGAAGGGCATCAAGCGGGCCTCGCCCGACGCCATGCGGGACTACACCTTCCCGGCCGGATCCATGGGTCCCAAGGTGGAGGCCGCCTGCCAGTTCGCGGAGCGAACCGGCAACGCCGCGGCGATCGGCGCTCTGGCGGACCTGCCCGCAATCGTGGCGGGCGAAGCCGGTACCACCGTGAGCGGTACCGCCACCGGGGTCGAATGGCACTGAGATGAGGCCTCGATGATGAGGCCGGCCAAGCCCAAACTGTAAACCAGTCCGATCCGGGCGGGTCATATCGGGCAAGCGGGGTCATGCAGGAAAACACCAAGGCGAAGGCATCCGGCCCGGAGGCAGAGGGCGGCAGACATATGAAGCTCCTCGCCATGTTTGAGGGCTGCCTGCTTCTGGTCCGCTGGCTGCAGCTTCCCCTGCTGATCGGCCTGGTGGTGGCGCTGGTGGTGTTCGAGCTCAAATTCGTGGCGCATCTGATCAGTATCGTTTCGGACATGGACACTCTGACCCGCGAGCGGGCAATTCTGGTCACTCTGGATCTGATCGACATGGTGCTGATTGCGAACCTCGTCGTCATGGTGGTGATCAGTGGTTACGAGACCTTCATCTCGCGGCTGCACATGGATGACGAGCCCAGCGTGCCGGCCTCGATGCGGCATTCGACCACCGGTAAGCTCAAGCTTCGGATCGCCACGACGATCCTGCTCATTTCGACGATCCATCTGCTTCACGCCTATCTGGATCC
>JBPCWF010000522.1:0-2604 GCA_051009775.1 Hyphomicrobiales bacterium
ACTCGGCAGCGCTCTGCTGCCCGACATGCTCAAGCGCGGCTACCATCCGACCATCGCCATGGGTCCGATCATGGCGACCGGCTCGATCGCCATGCTGATCCCACCCTCCGCGCTCGCCGTGTTGCTCGGCAGCCTGGCGGGCATCTCGATCGCCCAGCTTCTGATCGCCGGCATCGTGCCCGGCCTGATGATGGCGACGGCCTTCCTCGGCTACATCCTGCTGCGCTGTTCGCTCAACCGCTCGCTGGCGCCGGCCTATGACGTCGAAGACATGAGCCTCGGCGAACGGTGGAAGCCGTTCGCAATCTACGTCGTGCCCCTGCTCGGCATATTCGTCGTCGTCGTCGGCAGCATTCTCGCCGGCTGGGCAACGCCGACCGAATCCGCGGCGCTGGGCTCCGTCGCCTCGGTTGTCGCCGCCATCGCCTACGGCAAGTTCACTGTGCCGAAGATGGTCACCGCCCTGTTCGAGACCGCCAAGATCTCGGTGATGATCCTGTTCATCATCGCCGCCTCGGTCACCTTCTCGCAGATCCTGGCCTTCTCGGGCGCCACCAACGGGCTCCTGGGCGTCATCGAAACCGTCGGCGCCTCGCCCTTCGCCCTGCTGATCGCCATGCTGCTCGTGCTCCTGTTTCTGGGCGCCTTCATGGATCAGGTCAGCATGATCATGATCACCCTGCCGTTCTTCATCCCACTCGCCCAGTCGCTCGACCTCAACCTCCTGTGGTTCGGGGTGCTGATGCTGGTGGTCATGGAGATCAGCTTCATGACCCCGCCCTTCGGGCTGCTGATCTATGTGATGAAGGGGGTCGCGCCCAAATCCATCAGCCTGAAGGATGTCTACGTAGCGGCGCTGCCGTTCATCGGCCTGCAGTTGATCGTTCTCGGCATTCTGATCGCGTTTCCGGAGGTCGCCACATGGCTCGCAAGCCTGATCCGCAAATAGACGGCGCAGCCGCCGAGACCGGGCCCGGCGAAATGGCGCCCGGCGTGCCGCTCGACGACTTTCCGCCCTATCTGCTCAACCGGATCGTCAACCGCATCAACACCAATCTCGGCGAGGCGCTGAAGGCGATCGGCGCGTCGGTGCAGCAGTACCGGGTGCTCGCGGTCCTGATCGCGGGCGACCGCCGCAGCGTCAACGAACTGGCGGTCTACACGGTCACCGAGCAGTCGACCCTGAGCAAGATCCTCGACCGCATGGCCGCACAGGGCCTGGTCGAGCGCAGACCCAACCGCAAGGACGGCCGGGTGGTCGAGATCTGCATCACGGGCGGGGGCCGCGCCGCCTATGACCGCATCCTGCCGATCGCGCTCGCCCAGTACCGCGACGCGGTCGACGGGCTGAGCGACGACGAGCGCACCAGAATGGTCGAGACCCTGCACCGGGTCCTCGACAATGTCCGGCGCTCACCCTTTCCCTGAGCGGTGCCGCCAGACGAGCGCCGCCCCGATAAGACGCACAACAAAGGAGGAAACGATGAAACAGAGGAACAGAGGTCTACGCCACGCACTTGCCTATTCCGCTTCCGCGATTGCCTGCGCCGTCATGGCCGTATCGTTCGCCGCCACGCCGGCCGGCGCCGCCGACGACGCACAGATGAAGGCGGTCGAGCAGGCCAAGGCGAGCGTGCCACAGCCGCCCTGGCCCAAAGGCGACGAGCGCGGCATGACCAACACGCTGGGCCCCGCCACCTGGGCCAGATGCGCCTATCACCTGGGCGCCGCCAACGCCAAGTCCTACGAGCTCAGCCACGAACGCTCCAACACCATGCCGCTGTCGCCGTTCGGCGTGCCGCTGCAGTATGAGTTCAATCCCTCGGTCTCGATCCCCGGCACCAAGCACGTGTTCAACGGCGAGAAGGTGATCTCCGGCGAGCCCGGCGCCCAGGGCACCCAGATGGATGCGCTGGGTCACTTCGCCTATTACGACAAGGCGTGGAACGGCGAAGGCATCCCGCCGGTCGGCGGCGCCAAATATTACGGCGGCTACTCCCAGAAAGAGGTCAAACCGGCGCCCGAAGCGCCGCTGCAGAAACTCGGCATCGAAAAAGTGCCGCCGATCGTCACCACCGCGGTGCTGCTCGACGCCAAGACCCACCTGGGCAAGGGCAAGGCACTGGAGCCCGGCCAGATGGTGACGGCAGACGACATCAAGGCGATGATCAAGGCGCAGGGGCTCGAGTGGCGCGGCATCCAGTCGGGCGACGTGGTCTATATCTATACCGGCTGGGGTGACAACTGGACCGATCCGGACGAGGCCAAACGCTATTACGGCATGGGCCCCGGCCTGTCGGAGGATGGCGCCAAACTTCTGGAGGATGCGCGTGTCGTGCTGATCGCGCTCGACAATCCGTTCACCGATCCGGTGGCGGACGGTCAGCTGCAGCAGAAGGCAAAGCCGCCGCAGGGGATGGACAGGGGCCTGCCCTTCATCATCCACCACCGGAACCTGACACAGGCCGGGATTCACAACATCCAGAACGCAAATCTTAGCGAGCTGGCAAAAGCCAAGGTCTGGACGTCCTGCACCATGATCCTGCCACTGCGCTCGCGCGGCCATTCAGGCTCGCCGGTGCGTCCGGTCGCGATCGGTGCGCC
>JBPCWF010000523.1:0-3181 GCA_051009775.1 Hyphomicrobiales bacterium
AGAGCTCCCAATATGCCTTTCCGACCTTCTCGTCGGATGTGAAGAACCTGCTGTAGGTGGCTGACGCCGCTGTGCGTATGCCGCGCTAAATCTGCGCCGTCTCGGAGATCAGCCCGTCGACGACCGCACGCAGCGCCTCTTCGTCGCTTGCGCCCTGTGCCTTGGCGGCGCTGAAGCAGGCGACCTGACGGTCGGCGCTGGTGCCGCGCTCGACGATCTTGCGGGCGTGGCCCACTTCCTCGACGCAGCCGAAATACTCCGCATCCGGCGCGGTCAGTTCGAGGATCTCCTCGATCAGGTCCTCGAACGGCACCACATTGCCGCGGCCGAGGTCAATCAGCCCGTTCTCGAAGCCGTAGCGCTGGGCACGCCAGCGGTTCTCGTTGACCAGGAACCGGTCATAGCTGCGCCAGCGCTGATTGTCCTGGCGCAGGCGGTAGAGCATGCGCGTGGTGCACAGGAACAGCGCGGCGATGCAGATCGCGTCCTCCAGATAGGTGCAGACATCGCAGATGCGCATTTCGAGCGTCGGGAACCGGGCGCTCGGCCTCAGATCCCACCAGATCTTGGTCGTGTCCTCGATCAGACCGGCATTGACCAGCACATTGGCGGTACGGTCATATTCGCCGAAGCTGGAAAAGTCCGGCGGCAGGCCGGTCCGCGGCAGGCCGTCGAACACGACCAGCCGATAGGACTTGAGGCCGGTGTCGCGGCCCTGCCAGAACGGCGAAGACGTACTGAGCGCAAGCAGATGCGGCAGGAAATAGGTCAGCTGGTTGAACAGGTCGATGCGCAGGTCTTCGTCCTCGATGCAGACGTGGACATGCATGCCGCAGATCAGCATGCGCCGCACGACGTGCTGCAGGTCCTTGGCGAGGACGATGTAGCGTTCCTTTTCGGTGAAATGCTGGTCCTGCCATGAGGCGAAGGGATGGGTCGATGCCGCGATCGGTGCGAGGTTGTGCTTGGCCGCATAGTTGGAGATGGTCTGGCGCAATCGGCCGAGATCGTCGCGGGCATCGGCCACGCTCTTGCACACGCGCGTACCGACCTCGATCTGGCACTGCAGGAATTCCGGGCTGACCTGGCTCTTGAGCTCGGCCTCGCATTCGTCCATCAGGCCCTGCGGCGCGTCGTGCACCAGGTCCCGGCTGGCCTTGTCGACCAGCAGGTATTCCTCTTCGATTCCAATGGTGAATGTCGGATCGGATTTTGTCATGGGGCCAGTCTGTCATATCGGGTTTGGCGTTTCACCGGAAAAATGACGGTCTGCCCGCGCGCCTCAGGCTAACCGTGCAGTTGGCATTCGTGATACAATGCGGTTATAACGGCGCGGCACCGGAAAGGTGCACAAGTCCGCGAGCCCTCTGTGAAACTCCGGTTCCAGCGCGCGCGGCGGCAACCGAGATCGGCAAGGCGTTAACCGGCTCTATCGGGCCGGAATGATAATATTGAGTACACGTGCCGGAGGCGGAGGCCTCCGCGAAGTAAGGAACGGATCGATGGCGAACGAATGGTCCCCGGACACCTGGCGCAGCAAGCCCGTCCTGCAGGTGCCCGAGTATGACGACAACGAGCTTCTGGCCCGCGTGGAAGGAGAGCTCGGCGATTATCCGCCATTGGTTTTTGCAGGTGAGTCGCGCAAGCTTAAACGTCTGCTTGCCCAGGTCGCCGACGGCAATGCGTTTCTGCTGCAGGGCGGCGACTGCGCCGAGAGCTTCGCTGAGCATTCCGCCGACAACATCCGGGATTTCTTCCGCGTCTTCCTGCAAATGTCGGTGGTGCTGACCTATGCGGCGGCGTCACCCGTGGTCAAGGTCGGGCGCATCGCCGGGCAGTTCGCCAAGCCGCGCTCCTCGCCGGTCGAGAAACAGGGCGACACGGAACTGCCGAGTTACCGCGGCGATATCATCAACGCGATCGAGTTTGACGAAAAGGCGAGGGTGCCGAACCCGAAACGCCAGCTTCAGGCCTACCGCCAGTCGGCCGCGACCTTGAACCTGCTGCGCGCCTTCGCCCAGGGCGGCTATGCCAATCTGGAGCATGTTCATCAATGGACCCTCGGCTTCCTGTCGGACACGCCGGCAAGCGAGCAGTATCAGGAACTGGCCGGACGCATCACCGAGTCGCTCGCCTTCATGCGCGCCTGCGGCATGAGCCCGGATACCGACCCGCAGATGCGCACGACCGATTTCTTCACCAGCCACGAGGCGCTGCTGCTCGGCTACGAGCAGGCTCTGACCCGTGTCGACTCGACCTCGGGCGACTGGTACGCGACCTCCGGTCATATGGTCTGGATCGGCGACCGTACCCGCCAGCCGGACGGCGCCCATGTGGAATACTGCAGGGGCATCGAAAATCCGATCGGGCTTAAATGCGGACCGTCGCTCGAGGCGGATGGCCTGATGCAGCTGATCGACCGTCTCAACCCGGACAACGAGCCCGGACGCCTGACCCTGATCTGCCGCTTCGGCGCCGACCAGGTCGAAGACCATTTGCCCGCGCTGATCAAGGCGGTCGAGCGCGAGGGCCATAAAGTGGTCTGGTCGTGCGATCCCATGCACGGCAACACGATCAAGGCCTCTAGCGGCTACAAGACCCGGCCGTTCGACCAGATCCTGCGCGAGGTCCAGCAGTTCATGGCCGTGCACCGCGCCGAAGGCACCCATGCCGGCGGCGTCCATTTCGAGATGACCGGCCAGAACGTGACCGAGTGCACCGGCGGCGTGCGATCGATCTCCGACGCCGATCTGCATGATCGCTACCACACCTATTGCGACCCGAGACTCAATGCCGATCAGGCGCTCGAGCTGTCGTTCCTGCTTGCCGAAGGGCTGAAGAAGGAACGCGAGCTGCGCGGCGAGCCGAAGCCGGTGATCGCGGCCGAATAGGGTTTAACCGGCAATGCGATCGTGACAGCCGGCGTTGCCTGTGGGCTCGATCTGTATCGTGGCGTGATCGACCCCGTAGGTCTCGCGCAGGTACTCCTGCACGGCTTCGAGCACGGGTCCGGTTTCGGCGCCGTTAGCGACGGCGACATGGAGCGTCATCAGCACCCGCTCCTGGGTCAGCATCCAGGCGTGCACGTGATGGACATCCTCGACCGCCGGCACATGGCTTTCGAGATCTGCGCGCAGGGCGTCGACATCGAGCCATTCCGGCGTCCCCTCGAGCAGAATAT
>JBPCWF010000524.1:0-2822 GCA_051009775.1 Hyphomicrobiales bacterium
CAGACATGCATGTTCCAGGTCAGCGCGGTGGTGCCGCAATAGCGCCCGATCTCCGCCGCGCTCAGGCAATAGGCGCGGAAGGTCGCGCCTTCGCCGCCATGCGCCTTAGGCACGCAGATGCCGAGCAGGCCGTGCGAGTGCAGGTCCTTGTAGTTTTCCGTCGGGAAGATGGCGTCCCGGTCCCACTGCTCGGCACGTCCGGCAAAGACCGTCTGGCCCAGATGCCGGGCCCGGCCGGTGAGGTCGACTTCCTGGTCGGTCAGCCTGAACGCATCGCCGTCGAAGATCGCCGCATCGGGCTCCACTCCGGCGTCCGTGGTCTCTTTGGCGAGCGGCTGGGTCATGACACATGCTCCTTTAGAAAATCGGCGAGTTGGGTGTTGAAGGCGTCGGGCTGTTCGAGATTGGCCAGATGGCCGGCGCCGGGGAGAACGGCGAAGCGGGCGCCGGGGATGCGCGCGGCCATGCGCTCCATCATGGCGGCCGGTGCGCTGGTGTCCTTTTCGCCCGCGAGCACGAGCGTCGGACAGGTGATCGAGGCGAGGGCGTCGCGCAGGTCGAAGGTGACGATCAGCTCGAGCACGGCGCGGTAGGTCTCCTGCGGCACCGCGCCCATGCAGGCGCGCGCGATCTCAAGGCCCTGCGCGTCGGGAGCATCGCCCACAAGGCTCTCGACGATCGACGGCGCGAGGTCGGCCATGGTCTTGCCCGCGTCAAGCGGCTCCAGCCGCTCGGCGATAAAACGCTTCTGAAAGTCGCCGTCCGGGTTGCCGAAGGCGGGACTGGTGCCGGACAGCACCATGCAGGCGAGCCGCTCCGGGAAGTCCTTTGCGACCTGCTGCGCCACCATGCCGCCGAAGGAATGGCCGACAAGGGCGAAGCGCTCCGCATCGAGATCCTCGATCAGGTGGCGCGCCAGACCGGCGAAGCTCAGGTCTTCCGGCAGCGGCCTTCCGCCGTAACCGGGCGCGGTCCACGAGGTGACGCGATAGTCTTCCCCGAAGGCCCGGGCCTGGGGCGCCCAGGCCTCGCCCGAGCCGCCGACACCGTGCAGGAAGACCAGGTTCGGCGTCATTTGAAGACGTCCCACACGATCATGCCGCGCTCGACCACGGTCTGGCCGTCGAGCGCGATGGTGCAGGCCCTGACCGGCAGGTCGAAATGGCCTTCCGTATAGCGGTTGGCGAACTCGTTGGCCCCGGTCGAGAACAGAAAATTGCCGGCATAGGCGCGCACTTCCGTGCCGTTGAAGTCGCCCTTGTCGTAAAAGGTGAGCGCTTCGTAGCGCGCGCCCGGGTTCATGCCCCAGCCGACATGGGAGACCGCATAGGCCTCCTTGTCGTCCCACACCCGCCAGTAGCGCCGCATCAGTTCCGCATCGGTGCCTTCGCCCTCGATCTTGGTGACATAGTCTTCCTCGATGGTCAGCACGACCTGGCTCTCAAGGTAGCGTTTGAAGGTGAGGTTGATGTCGCCGGCGTCGAGCACCAGCGTGCCGTTGGTGCTTTGGGCCTTGGGGAACGACACGACGATGCCGCCGGGCCAGTGGGCGAGCGTGCCGGGCTTGTCGGTGAAGCCCCAGATGCCGACGGTCGAGGCGCCGTCCATGGCAACCCGCAGCTCGGTGCCGGCGGCCGACGTCACGCTCATCTGCGCCGTCGTCCGTAAGAGTTTGGCGGCGGCGCGGATGTGGTCCTTGAGGGCGGGATCGGGCACCAGCCGCTCAAGCGCGTCCGGGTGTTCGTTGGAGATCGTCAAGACGCGTGCGCCGGCGCCCAGGATCTCCGGCAGTTCCGGCGCGTGCATCAGGCCTTCGACGGTGAGGTCGACAATGAACGGCGAGGCCTTGAGCGCGGCCATGATGCCGCCATGGGACTGGAGCGCCCGTGTGGCGCCGGTGGACCGCACCGGCGCGTGCGCGGTCTGTGCGGGCGTGACGGCTGTGACATGGAACGGGGCGGCGCCCATCCTTTGCAGTGCGAGTTCGGCCAGGTGGACATTGACGGTGCGCGACTGGGTCTCGGACAGGACGGCGCAGGGCTCGTCTTTCGCCACGCCGCACAGGGCGAAGGTGCGTTCGAACGCGTCTATCCAGCGGTGTTCTATACGGTCCGCAAGCATGGCTGTCAGTTCCCTCGGTGTTGGCGCATTTTATATGCATTTGCATATAATGCAATTGGGTCATTTTGCACTGCTCTAGTCCCGGGCCGGCAACAGCGAGGCCAGTGCCGCGTGCAGGCGGCGGACCTCCGTGTCCGACAGGTGGGTCAGGTCCTGCGCCTGAAACGCATCGGCCGCCGCGATCAGGTTTTTAGCCACATCGGCGCCCTGGCGGGTCAGCCTGACCTTGACCGCGCGCCGATCGTCTTCGTCCGCGTGCCGCTCGATCAGGCCCCTGGTCACCAGCCGGTCGACGGTGCGCGACAGCGTCGACTGCGGCGCCAGCACATGGCGTTCGAGCGCGGAGAGCGTCATGGCGTCGGACCCGGTCAGGCTGGCCAGCACGCGCCATTCGCTCTCGCGCACGCCGAGCCGCTTCAGCTTTTCGTGGAACCGGTAGCTCATGCGGTGTGCCGCCTGAGCCAGAAGATAGGGCAGGTAGGTGTCGACGAACCGGCCGCCATTGCTCTTGGTCATCTGGGGCGCACCCGCTGGAGAGTTCACCGCAAACTATAGCCGAGGGGGGAGGGAGTGCAATCGGGGCCCCTGCACCGATAACCGTCACTCCCGCGAAAGCGGGACTCTATTGGCCGCTCTTACGTTCGCTGCGACTGCCATTGGATTCCCGCTTTCGCGGGAATGACGAAGAGAGGGGTTCCAGC
>JBPCWF010000525.1:0-2573 GCA_051009775.1 Hyphomicrobiales bacterium
GCGGCTGCGGGTGCTCGAAATGCACTTCCTCCGGCGCCCATGTCGGGCCGCAGCACTCGCGCAGCACGTTGAGGAACATGCCGAGCGACAGTTCGGCATCCTGGCGCCGCTCGACAATGTCGGGCGCAACGATCTGATACTCAAGCCGCAGCATGCCGTCGGCGTCCTGCACGAAGTTCATGGCAGACGATTCCTGGTGGAACCGGAACAGGCCGACCAGGTTCTCAAGGGCCGAGCCGAGGGTAGGGGAGGACACCGCCGCGTAGCCCCACAGCCCCAGGTCGCGCGGCTTGAACCTGTTGCCGAACCACAGGCCGAAATTGTCGAACTGCGTGAGCCGTGAGGATTCCTCGAACAATTCGCAGAACGAGGAAAGTTTGAGTTTCAGGGTCGGTGAACCGGCCATTTCCGGCGCGATGCCGACATTGCCGAAGATGCGGTCGATGTCGCCGCCAAGCTCTTCGATATAGTCGACGATGCCGGTCGCCGCCGCCGCGAGCACGATAGGGGCGCCGTCCTGGGAACGCTCCGGCGCTCCGGTCCACTGCTCTCCTGGAACGAACGCTCCCATGGCCTTCCCGCGCTCTTGCAAGCGCTTGTCTTTTTCAAGAAGGCGAAACCTTCGCATGGTGCACGACAAAGGGTCAAGCGCGACCCCGGCGTTTGCCGTCATGCCTGGCCAGTCGCGGCGTCGTCCGGGTTCCGGCGCCGCGCCGGAGATCAGCCGAACCGCGCCAGGTAGTCCTCGCACAGCGCAACGGTGTCTCTGGTGTAGTCGACACCCATGGACTGGGCGAGCTCGGTCTCGGAATGAGAGCCGATCCAGGCCACCAGCAGCAGCCGGCGCAGCATGACGAAGGTCTGGATTTCCGCCTCGTCCTCGGCCGGCAGGTCGACGACCTTGCGGTAGCCTCTGACCCAGGCGTCCAGCAGTTCCGGGACTTCCGGCTTGTGCTCGAAGAACGACACGGTCGTGGCGCAGTCGTAGAGCAGCCAGCCGAAGCCGCAATCGTCAAAATCGATCACCTTGGTCTCGGTGCCGTCGATCAGGAGATTGGCAAGACGCATGTCGCAATGGATCAGCCCGAACCGCTCCTCGCTCTTGCCGAAACGCTCGAGGCGGCGCCCGATCAGGTCTATGGTCCGGCCGAACAGGTCTTCGATCTCGGGCGTCAGGCCCATACCGTCGCGCCAGCTGCCCCAGTGGGGTGTGTCGCCAAGGCTGGTCTCGAAGTCCCATGTGAAGCGTTCGAAGTTGGCCGGCCGCTTCCAGCTCTTCTCGTGCAGATGCATATGCGCCGTCAGTTCGCCCAGCACCTCGAACGGACCGCGCAGGTCGTGCTGCTCCTCGTCCGGCTCTTCGCCGTCTTCCCACTGAAACAGAACCACATGCCTTGGCCGGGGCAGGAGAGGGAGGCCGACCGATTGGATCAGCTCGCCGTCCTTGCCGGGCAGCGCGGTCGGCGTGATCACGGCGCCGTCCTCGCGCAAGGCGGTCGCCCAGGCGAGTTCGGAGGCGATCGCGTTCCTGGAGTGATACCCCTCGCGGTGAACCCGCAACGCCCAGCGCCCGCCGGTCGAAGGCGCATCGACACGGTACGTGGCGTTCTCCGACAGGTTGATCATTTCAGTGGTCGCGTCTTCCGGCAGATCGAAATGATCCAGTGCCGACCGGGCGAGCGCCTGAAGCCGCTTCAACTGCTCGTCATGTGGGAGCTCTTCAAAACTGTCCATGTTCTCTCCTGGCGCATGTCCACCCCGTTGCGACCCGGCAATGCCATGAATGAGTTTAGCGGCGAGCGGCTTCCGCTCACTTGACAGCACGCGCGCGACATTTGACAGCCCCGGCAGCGGCCAAACGTCTGTTAACCCAAGACTTTCACAGGCGCGCATCTGTCAAGTTTGGCTTTTGATCTGTCAAGACCGTGTTGCATGCGGGAGGTAGGTTGATGGTTGAAGCGAGGTACTTTCTTGAGCGAAGAAAAGCTTGAGTTTCTGGAACGCTCCAAGTCGTTCTGGAACCCGAACAAAACCCAGTTCTGGCAGGATGCCGGCGTCGATCTGGTGATCGACAGGCGCGAGGGCTATTGCCTCTACGACATGGACGGGCGGCGCCTGATCGACGTCCACCTGAACGGCGGCACCTATAATCTGGGCCATCGCAACCCGGAGCTTATCGAGGTGCTGAACGCCGGCGCCCGGCGCTTCGACATGGGCAACCATCACTTTCCGGCACTTGCCCGCACCGCGCTTGCCGAAGCGATCGCGAAGTGCACCCCGGACGGCCTGCAATACACGATCTACGGCGCCGGCGGCGCCGAGGCGGTCGAACTCGCCATCAAATCCGCCCGCAACGCGATGCAGAAACGCAAGATCGTCTCGGTCATCAAGGCCTATCATGGCCATTCCGGCCTCTCCGTCATGACCGGCGACGAACGTTTCTCCAAGACGTTCCTGTCTGAAGATACCCTCGGCGAATTCGTGCAGGTGCCGTTCAACGATCTGAACGCGGTCGAAGACGCGCTCAAGGGACGGGACGTGGCGGCGGTGATCATGGAGACCATCCCCGCCAC
>JBPCWF010000526.1:0-4331 GCA_051009775.1 Hyphomicrobiales bacterium
AGCGCAAGAAGATCTTCTACGATCAGGTGCCCGAAAAGCAGACCAGCAATGAAAACGCGCGTCTGGAAAAACAGCCTCCGGGATAAGGGGCACGACCTCGGGCGGCGGCACCGGCATGAATTTCCGCCGCCGCCGGCCATTGCAGCCGCCGCCAAAGACGAGGTCCGGCGCCGGAACGCACGGATGAAGGGGGAAAACTGGTAGCGGAGGAGAGACTTGAACTCCCGACACGCGGATTATGATTCCGCTGCTCTAACCAACTGAGCTACTCCGCCACCGATCCCGCGCCGGGGGCGGTGAAACCACCCGCGCCGGATAAAGCGGGATATAATGCTGAGGCTCCGGACCTGTCAAGCGCGGCGCGCCGGTTCGAGCGGCCAACGGCACAACCGATTCGCGAAGACGCGTTTCGTCTCTATCCACAGGGACGGAACGTGAACGGACTGAAGCGTTCCGTGCCCGGAGCACCGAATACTGTGGCCTTTGGGTAACATTTGCCACCAAATCGCCCCAATCCGTTACACATGAAACACAAAACGTTTGGCGGTTGGCGTCAAATCTGGCTAGATTCCGGCACGTTGTGCTCCGGGGGAACGGACAGCAACGGGAAGGGTCATGCCCATGCACCTGCATTGGGTGTACAGATATATCCGCATTCTGGTGTGCCTGGGCATCGTCGGTGCGTTTCTGGCGGCGACGCCGGTACGTGCGGACCAGTTGACACAGCTTTACCAGCAGATCCTGCGCAATCCGCAAAGCGTCGAGCTCAACCTGCGCTATGCCGAACTGGCGATGCAGCGCGGCCAGCGGCGCAAGGCGCTCGCCGCATATGAGCGCGTGCTCAGCGTCGATCCCTCCAACGAGACCGCACAGAACGGCCTGCGCCGCATCACCGCGGCCCTGACGCCGGCAATCACCCGCGGCCGGGTCGAACTCGGGGCGCGCTGGGAGAGCAACCCGCGCGAGCGGCCGAAGGGCTTTGGCCGGAAGGACGACTTCGCCGGCTTCGCCAAGCTATACGTCACCGACGAGCGCGCGCTGCTCGACCGGGCCTGGCGGTCGGACGTCTGGGTCTATGCCGACGCCCATGCCGACTTCTCCAGCATCGACTACTGGATCGCCCGGGGCCATACCGGCCCCCTGTTCGATCTCGGCGGCGGCACCACGCTGCACGTCGCGCCCGGCGCCGGCGTGGCGTTTCTCGATGCCGACTATTACTACGCCGAGGCGGCGCTCAAGCTGACCTTCGAACAGGTGTTCGGCTTCCTCGACAAGCTGGAGGTGCGCGGCGCCTATCGAGACATCGGAAACACGTTCACGCCGTCCCACGGCTATGCGATCGATGTCATCGCCCGAGAGGCGATCCGCGGCGTGTTCACGGATGCGGACAGTTTTGTCATCCGGCCGTTCTTCCGCTGGCGCGATGCCAACAACATCGACAATGTCGGCTTTTTCGGCCTGCCGACCACTTTCCTCATGGGCGACTATATCGAGGCCGGCGCAAGTCTGATGTATTTCGTGTTCGTGGCCGACGACGTCCGGCTCGGCGGCCGGTTCACGGCCTATTACCGCGACTACGAGCAGAACGTTTCGTCGTTCACGAGCTCCAAGGAGCGCGAGGACTTCCTGATCGCGCCGGAGGCGGAGCTGTTGTTCCGCGATTTGATCTGCGACAGCTGCGATATGAGGCTGCGCTATCGCTTCGAGCAGAACTTCTCGAACGACAACACGCAGGACTTTTCCAACCACAGCATCATCGCCAGCGGTATCCGGAGGTTCTAGGACATGACCAGACTGACCGGATTGGGATTGGCTCTGTCGCTTGCGATTGCGAGTTCAACCGCGCTTGCCGCCGAGCGCATCGGCGTCGCCTCGTCCGTGACCAGCACGGTGACCGGCAGCATTGGCGGGCGCACCGGCGCGCTGTCATCGGGCGATGCGGTCTATCAGCGCCAGGTCATCAGCGCGGACGACACCGGCAGCGCGCAGCTTCTGTTTCTTGACGAGACCGTGTTCAGCGTCGGCGCCCGCGCCAACGTCACGCTCGACGAGTTCATCTACAACCCGTCGCAAAGCGCCGGCCGCGTGGTGTTCAACGTGACCAAGGGGGCGTTCCGTTTCATCTCCGGCTCGGCAAAGCCCGAGACCTATGAGATCCGCACGCCGGTCGCCACCATCGGCGTGCGCGGTACGATCTTTTCCGGCACGGTATGGAACGATCTCTTTATGTCGCTCCAGCTGCTCGAGGGCCAGATCCTCGTATGCGTCAAAGAGGGCGCCAAGCTTGAGGGCGCCGGGATCGACAAGCAGGAATCGTTCAAGCGCAACAACGAAGAGTGCTATCTGATCAATCCGGGCAAGTACCAGGTCGGCTTCGGTCCGCTCGACGAACCGGGTGGCCCGGCGGAGGACGACGTGCCGGGAGGCGACAATCCCAACGACGGCGCCGACGATGCGGAAGATGATAATTTCAGGGGCGATAGCAACTTCATCGAGAGCGATGGCTTCAATGTTCTGGTCTCGCCGGGCGTGGATCAGTAGCGCGCCGTAACCGGCCGACCGCAGCAACGCAAAACCGCGCCCGTTGGAGCGCGGCCTGCAAAATTCCTAGAGCGTCGGTCGGGTGGCGGTTACACCGCGACGTCCGGCACTTCCTGATCGACATTGATCGGCGGCGCGACCCTGCCGGACCTATTGCGCGGCATGGCTGAACTCGCGCCGACATCGTCCTTGGTGAAACGCAGCATGGTGAACAGGCCGAACGGCTTCATCGGCCGCTCCTCCACCAGGCGCAGATTGTCCTGGGTCAGAACGTTATCGATCGAGAATTCCGGCCGCCAGCCGAGCTTCTCGGCGAATGGCGCCATCACCTTCTCGATGAACCCGCGCACCCCGTGCTCCTGGCTGAAATGGTTGAGGATCAGGATCTGCCCGCCCGGCCGGCACACCCGTTCGAGCTCTTCCATCACCTTGCCCGGGTCGGGCACGACGGTCATGACATACATGGCCACGACGGTGTCGAAGCTCTCGTCCTCGAATTCAAGCTCCTGGGCGTCCATTTCGAGCACGCCCCTGATGTTCGAAAGGCCGAGCTTGCGCACCCGCTCGCGCGCCTTGTCGAGCATCTCCGGGCTCAGGTCGATGCCGACCACTTCCAGATGCCGGCGATAACGCGGCAGGGAGATCCCGGTTCCAACGCCGACCTCGAGCACGCGGCCCTGACGTTTGTTGATCGTGTCGACCGCAATCGTGCGCCCGGCATCGGCCAGCTTACCGAATGACAAATCATAAACCGGCGCCCAGCGGGCATACGCCCGGCGCACAGCATGTTCATCCATAGAAACTATATTCGACAAAAACGCCTCCCTGAACGATGGGCCGCCGCCCCAGAACCCTCGTCTGCACCGGCTCTACTAAACCTCAAAAGGCACCTGGACATCAGCCAATTGC
This sequence comes from Hyphomicrobiales bacterium, assembly GCA_051009775.1. Classification (GTDB taxonomy): domain Bacteria; phylum Pseudomonadota; class Alphaproteobacteria; order Rhizobiales; family JAJFHB01; genus JBPCWF01. The sequence goes on from JBPCWF010000526.1 coordinate 3,451, forward strand.
GGGCGCGCCGGCGCCGCTTACATGGGTCTTGCTTTTTAATACTCCAAGCCCGGACATTTTGTCCAAACCGTTTTCCACAAATTCTATCCAGCCGCCGCCGAGCACCCTGGCTCCGGCCCGTTCGGCGTCATAGAACACACATGCCTGTCCAGGCGCAACTCCTGTCTCGCCTTCGGCCAGTTCGACTATCGTCTGACCCCGTTCGATCCGCAGGCACGCGGGAACGGGCGGTCTGGTCGAGCGCACTTTCACCCAAATCTCCCTGCCCTGTTCCGCCGCAGCCTGCAGCGCGCCGTCGCCGAGCCAGTTCACATCGCGCAAGGCAATTCTGCCCGCAATTAAGGCTTCTTTGGGGCCGACAAAGACGGTCGCGCTGTCGGCATCGAGCCTGACCACATAGAGCGGTTCGCCGGTGGCGAGGCCGAGGCCCCGGCGCTGGCCGATGGTGTAGTTGATGACACCCTCGTGGCGTCCGAGCGCGGTGCCGTCGACATGGACGATGTCGCCCGGCCGCGCCGCACCCGGGCGCAGTCGCTCGATCACCGAGGCATAGCGGCCGTCCGGCACGAAACAGATGTCCTGACTGTCCGGCTTGGCGGCGATATCGAGGCCGAGATCCTCGGCCAGCGCACGGGTCTCGGCCTTGGTCAGACCGCCCAGCGGAAAGCGCAGAAAGTCCAGTTGCGCCTGTGTCGTCGTGAACAGGAAATAGCTCTGGTCGCGGTCCTCGTCGGCGGCGCGATACATGGCGCGCCCACCGGCCGCGTCGCGGCTGTCTATATAATGCCCCGTCGCCAGGGCCTCGGCTCCCAGGTCGCGCGCCATGTCCAGGAGGTCGACGAATTTTACGCTCTGATTACAGCGCACGCACGGTATCGGGG
>JBPCWF010000527.1:0-5442 GCA_051009775.1 Hyphomicrobiales bacterium
GTGGCGCCGAGCAGGTAGCCCGTTGCCGCCAGCACGATGAACAGCTGATAGCCCCAGAACACGAACCAGGCGGCGTTGCCGAGCGCCAGGCGCGCGCCGCAGGTGCGCTGGACCACGTAGAAGCTGGTGCAGATCAGGGCGTTGCCGCCGAAGGCGAAAACCACCGCAGAGGTGTGCAGCGGCCGCAATCGTCCGAAGCTGGTCCAGGGCAGATCCAGATTGAGTGCCGGAAACGCCAGCTGGGTCGCGATGACGACGCCGACCAGGAAGCCGGCGAGGCCCCAGAACACGGTCGCGATCGTGCCGGCGCGAACCACGCCGTCGAGATATTTCTCAGGCTCGTCCGCGTCCTGCGTGCCGAACTTCATGGTGCGCGCGCGCCAGATTATGGCGATCAGGCATGCGAGCACGCAAATCCAGGCGTGGATGGCGAACACATCGTCCTCGGCCTTTGCTGCCAGGAGGACGGACAGAAGCGCGGCGATGCTCAGTGATATGAAATAGGCGACGGTTCCCATGATCCCCTCACGATGTCGTCGGACCGAATCTGTTGATGAAGCAAACCTAACGCAAGCCCCACAGGAAACCGATGCTCCCTGAGGTCGCAGTGTTGATTTCCCGGGCGCGAACCTGACGGTGCGTCCCCGGTCATGCCTTGATCTGGATCAAGGGCGCACCGGTTTATGGCCGGTAATCATACGGAAATCTCGGGCCGAGGAAGGGGCGGTCCGTAATCCTGAGGGAACCCTATCAATGACAACTTCGCCAAACTCCCCGGTCCCGCGTTTGGGTAACGGTGACGCGCGGAACGGAGCGGCGAATCCCCTCGACGTCATGCGCTACGAACATGAGCTTCAGAACAAGTTGTGTGACGCTCTGGAGCGGGTCGCCGACGGGCTGCCCGAAAATGTCGACCGGACCCTGGTCACGGCCATCCTTCCGATGCTCAGAAACGATCTCGAGATCCACGTCATGGACGAGGAGGACGGGTTGTTTCCCCTGATGCAGGAGCGTGTGGTGGCGGAGGACAATTTCGATGCGGTGCTCGAGACCCTGTGCCTGGAACACGCCGCGGATCAGGGGTTTGCCGAAGAGATCGTCGACCAGTTGGAACAGCTGAACGCCTGCAGCAGGCCGGAGAATCCCGACATGCTGGGCTATATGCTGCGCGGGTTCTTCGAGGCCCAGCGGCGCCACCTGGCATGGGAGAACGCGGTTGTGCTGCCGTTGGCGCATTGCCGGTTGACCAAGCCGGACCTCAACGCCCTGACGCGCGTGATGCTCGACAACCGCAAGAGCCGCCGGCCGCGGCTGGTGCGCCCGTCCGTCGTGCTGTTCGAGGTCTAGGGCCTAAATGAGCGGGGACGAGTCCTGATCGGCGCACGCGGCGAGGGCGTCCAGGTCGGGGATGAGGATCTCGCGCTTGTTGGTGATCTCGATGACCCCCTGGGTTCTCAGCCGGGTGAAATGGCGGCTGACCGTTTCAATGGTCAGTCCCAGATAGTCCGCGATGTCTGCTCTGGTCAGGGGCAGCTCGAACTGAGCGAAGTTGACCTCTTCTGAATGCTGGCAGCCGATATTGGGGACCCGTTTGGCGATCATCAGAAGGAAGCTCGCGACCTTTTCTTCCGCGGTCTTGCGGCCCAGGAGCAGCATCCATTCGCGCGCGGCGTCGAGTTCGCCCAACGTGTGCTCGAACAGTCTGTGCTCGAGGCCCGGAAACTCCGTCAGCATGCGCTCGAAGCCGTCATGCGGGAAGCAGCAGAGTTCGACCTCGGATGCGGCTTCGGCGAAATAGGGGTTCTCGGATCCATAGGCGCGGCCGAGGAAATCCGGCGAGAACTGAAGCCCGACGATCTGCTGGCGCCCGTCCGCCAGGGTCTTTGTCAGCTTGACCGTGCCGGAAACGATGTTTGCGAAGAAATCCGACGGTTCCTGGTCGGAGAGAATTGTCTGCCCCGGCTTGAAAATACGCGCACGCGAAAGCTGGCTCAGCCGGCTGAGCTCCTCCTCGCTGAGGGCTCCACAGACCGCTTTATGGCGAATGGCGCAATGCTCGCACCGGCTATGCGGCGCTGTATCTGTCTGTACCGACATACGTCAAGCTTAACCCTCACCCGAATTCTCGGGATCCTCACGTTCGAAAGTACACCACGAACCCATTGCATATGTAACAAAAAAGTGTCGCAGGCAGGGGGAGAAGGTTAACCCTCCCCGTGCCAGCATGAAGAGTGCACCATAGGGAAAAAGCACACGCGATTGTGATCGTTACGGGCTTTTCCCGGACGGTGGAACACAGTAATCCGAGGTCTGAACGATAAAAGGATTCTCCGCGGCGTGAGACGCAAGCTCGCCATAACCGTGATCGCTCTGGCATTGGCATTCATGCCATGCGCCAAGGTTGCGTATGCCTTGGCCGCGCCGGGCGCGCCGCTGCCGTCGGATGTGACCGAGGTTGTTGCCGATGCCGGCTCCGGCGCCGAGGCGGCAAAAGCGTCGTCGTCCGACCAGATCTGCACCAAATGCTGCAGCAAGTGGCGCGGCGTGGTCCACAGGGCCGAGCCTCTGTCTGTACCCCAGGCGTCGAAATATCTGCCCGCATCCGACTGGTTCGCCTGGCACGACGGCCGGGACGGGGCCCTGGTGCGCTCCCTTTTGGGCGCGCGCAGTCCGCCGCCACCCGCCGCCGGATCCTCCTATAAGGCGGTCTACGCCAGAACCTCACGCTTCCTGAACTGAACTCCAGCACGCCCCGCGTTTTCGCCGGACTTGGTCTGCGCGCATGATCGCGCGTGACCGGTTCGCCACACCGCAGGTGCGCCACCGCGCATGGATGTCTCTCGAAGACACATTGGAGTTCAAGAATGTTCAAAGGAATTGCTTTCGCCGCGCTTGCCGCGGCGATCATGGCGGGCGCTCAGACGTCTGCCGAAAGCGCTCAGAAAGTCCGTTTCAACTTCACCAGTGAGGCCGCTGCCGAAAAGTCGCGTTACAAGGGCAAGAAGGTCGTCAAATACAGGACGGCGCTCGCGCCCGGCACGATCGTCATAAGCACCAGGAAGCGCAAGCTCTACCTGGTGATGGAAGGCGGCAAGGCGATGGAATATGGCGTCGGCGTTGGGCGCCAGGGCTTCAACTGGTCCGGCGGGGCGCGCATCGCCCGCAAGGCCGAGTGGCCGGCCTGGCGCCCGCCGGAGGCCATGCGCAAGCGCGAGCCGCATCTGCCGGCCTATATGGAGGGCGGGCCGAAGAACCCGCTCGGCGCCCGGGCGCTCTACCTCTATCAGGGCAATGTCGACACGCTCTACCGCATTCACGGCACGTCGCAGCCGCACACGATCGGCCTGGCGGTGTCCAGCGGCTGCATCCGCATGCTCAACGAGGAGGTCATCGACCTCTACCAGCGCGTGAAGGTCGGCGCCCGGGTTGTCGTCAATTGACCCGATGCGCCTGCGGTGGACGAACGGCCGGCTCAAATCGCCGCTGGCTGTTCGGATCACCCGGGTAATCGATCTGTCTGATTTCAGCGTGAGGAAATCGTGATGTATCTCCTTGAAAGTGAATCCCCTCGTGTCGATGCGCCGGTCCATCTGCGGACCGGGGGCGGCCGGGCCGCCGGGGTCCGGGACGTGCCGATGCGGCGGGGCGAGACGCTGTTCCGCACCGGCGACGGGTGCGAACGGCTCCTGGTGCCGCGAGACGGCCGGTTCCGCGTGCAGGCGGTGTCCCGGGCCGGGCGCGAAATCGTGCTCTACCGGGTCGGTCCGGGCGAAATCTGCATGATGTCGGCAATGAGCCTCCTGTGCGGCAGCGGCTGCCGGGCCGACGCGGTCGTGGAGGCGGACGGCACCGCGCGCGTCGTCATCGCCCGTCAGTTCCATGAACGGCTCGCGCGGGACGACGCGTTTCGCGCCCATGTGCTGAATTCGCTCGGCCACCGCATGCATGGCGTGGTCAGCCTCTTGCAGGACGTCGCCTTCGAACGGGTCAACGGACGCCTGGCGCAGCTTCTGCTGAGCAAGCGGGACGCGTGCTCTTTCGTGTACGAGACCCATGAGACGCTGGCCCTGGAACTCGGTTCGGCCCGCGAGGTGGTGAGCCGCCGCCTCAAGGCGTTCGAGCGCAAGGGCTGGGTCAAACTCGCGCGCGGCAAATTGCAGGTGCTCGACGAAGGGGCGCTCAGCCGCGTGTGCGAGAGTTGCGGTTAGAGGCCGTTTTGCAGAATCGGCGTTGTGGTGTAGGGTGCGCCAACCTTACAAATGTGTAATGCCGCGGCCACAATCCTGACAGGTACGGGACGGCACAATGGTGTTCATACGCAGGAGTGACAGGGTATCTTCGTGACATCTCGTTTCAGACTTGGCGCAGCGGTTGCGGCCGTTGCCGTGATCGGCGGTGTGGTTGCTTTCACCGGTTCGGAAAACGCCGGTTCGGCGGGCTCGCAACAGGCGGTGGAGGCGAACGCGATGCTGCGTCCGAGCCTGCCCGATGCGGTGACGTCGGTGGTTTCGCCGCTGGTCGATGCGGTGATGTCGTGGTCCGGTCCTAAGGAGGCGGCGCTCGACTGGCAGACCGCCCGTACCGCCGCCTATACGCTGCACTACGACGGCGGGCGGGAAACCGATGCCGAGGTGATCGGCAAATTCCTCGATACGGCCCATGCCAGGATTGCCGAGGAGTTCCGGACCCACCGGCCGGCCGAACTGCTTGACGGCGTCAAGCTCGAGGTCTTCCTCCACCCGCGCGCGGGTGAGATGGCGTCGGAGAGCCATGCCACCATGACCAGCAATCTGCAAAGGCGGGACTACGAAGCCGCGATCCATCTGCTCACGCCATCGGCCTATGGGCCACGCGACGATGCCGCGCCGGGCCGCGACTGGGACAGGGATTACCTGTTCCGACAGGTGGTCCACGAAGTGTCCGCGCTCTATGTCCAGCGCCTGATCCTGGCCAAACCGCAAGGCTGGCGCTACGACGCGGCCGCACCGTGGTTCCTGCAGGGATATGACGAGTATCTCGCCGGCGTTCACGGGCGCCGGGACGAGGACAGGACGCTTGAGAGTTACCGTGACAAGGTCCGGCATGATCCAGGCCGCGTCACCTTCGACCGGGGTATCCGGGTCGGCAATCCCTATTCGGACGGCGCCGTGGTGGTGGCGTTTCTGCACGACATGTTCGGCCGCGATGCGGTCCAGAACATCTGGCTGAGCCCCGAACCGACCTTCGAACAGGCCCTGCTCGCCAGCCTCGGCACCGATTATGCGGAGCTCGAGAAGCGCTGGCACCTGTGGCTCGGGGCCCGCGAAAGCTAGAGCATGTCTCCCGAAAGTGGGCACCGGTTTCGGGAAAAAGACATGCTTTAACAAAGAGCTAGGACGATGACGCGAATCAGAATGATCGCGACTCGCTCTAGGGAATTCGGACCGGGACCCGGTGCATGTG
>JBPCWF010000528.1:0-4349 GCA_051009775.1 Hyphomicrobiales bacterium
CGCGGGCAATCTTCAGCTGCTGCTTGAACTCCTCCGCAGTGCTGACGGGCGTACCGGCGATTTCCAGGATCTGGTCGCCGCGCTTCAACCCTTTCGCAGCGGCCGCGCCATCCGGCTTGACCGAGGCGACCATTACGGCGCCGTCGGTCTCGGTCACGGTCAGGCCGAGCGCGCCAAGGCTGGTTTGCGACGGTGTGTCATCCTGCTTCGCGTCGGCACGCTTCCGGCCGCCCGGCAAGGTGCCGAGCGAAACCGTCTCGGTGACCGTTTTTCCGTCGCGGAGGATCGACAGCTCGACCTTGGTCCCGGGCGTGAAGCCTGAAATCTTGAGGGCAAGGTCCTTGGGGTCCTTGACTTCGTCGCCATTGACGCTGAGCACGACGTCGCCGACCTTGAGGCCTGCCTTCTCGGCCGGCGAGCCGCCCTGCACTTCGGCGACCATCGCGCCCGTGGTCGTATCGAGACCGAGGCTCGAGGCGATGTCGTCGCTTACCGGCTGGATCTGCACGCCAAGCCAGCCACGGGTCACCTTGCCGTCGTCGCGCAGGTCTTCGATCACGCTCTTGGCGATCGCGGCCGGGATCGCGAAGCCGATGCCGACATTGCCGCCCGACGGCGAGAAGATCGCGGTGTTTACGCCGATCACCTCACCGTTGATGTTAAAGGCCGGGCCGCCTGAATTGCCGCGGTTGATCGGTGCGTCGATCTGAATGTAGTCGTCATAGGGCCCCGAACCCAGGTCGCGGCCGCGGGCCGACACGATGCCGGTGGTGACCGATCCGCCGAGACCGAACGGGTTGCCGACCGCGATCACCCAGTCGCCGACCCTTGCGGGCGCCTCGGTGAACCCGACGAACTCGAAACTGCGCTCGGCGTCCATCTTGAGCAGGGCCAGATCGGTCTTCGCGTCGGCGCCGACCAGTTTGGCCTCATAGGTCTTGCCGTCGGACAGGGTCAGCTCGATCTTGCTGGCGTTGGCGACCACGTGCTGGTTCGTCACCACATAGCCGTCGGCGGAGATGATGAAGCCCGAGCCCTGGCTTCTGCCATACCTGCGGTGCGGCCGGTTGCGCCTGCCTTCCCGCTTGCGGTGGTTGCGGCTGAAGCCGTCATGGTCGCCGTCATCTTCATCATAGTGACCGTAATCGCGCCCATCTTCCGTGCCGCCTCGATAGGTGCGGCCGTCGCCGTCCTCGTTCCGGTACCCAAGGCCGCTGCCATAGCGGTCATCGCCGTTAAAGCTCTGGCGTTCGAACGGATAGCCGAAGTTTTCGAAGAATCGCTTGAACGTCTCGCCGCCGGGAATGTCGTCACGGAAGGAGTTTTCATTGCCATGGGACGAGGTACTGTGGCCGCCGTTTCTGACCTTAACGCTGACCACGGCCGGCTTGATCTTCTCCACCAGGTCGGCAAAGCCCTCGGCGGGGGCAACGCTCTGCGTCGCGGCCCGGGCGCCGGAAGCGACCAGGCTGGTCTCGGATGCGAAGAACGGGATGGTGAGTGCGGTCGCGCCGAGCAGGCCGGCGACCGCCAGTGCCACCGGCGCCTTGCGGCGGCGCGTGCCGGGATTGGATTTGGAATTGGGGGAGTGGTGCATCATCAGATCTCTCGCAAATTGGGTGTCTGTGCGGAAGATCTAGGACGCGGCCCATTACAGCGTCCTTTCAATGCCGTTAAAGATATGTAATGTTGCCTCGGAATTCGCCGCTAAATATCTGAAAAGACTATAACATTTCAAAGCCCAGCGTAAGTTGGGCGGAGGCCCGGCAGAGGTGGACCCCGGTCTATCCGGCGAACTTCGTCACCACTGCGGCGCCGCTTTCGAGCGTGCGATGCACCGGACATTTGTCGGCGATCTCGAGCAGCTTGTCGCGGACCTCGTCATCGACGCCACCATCGACGGATATGCGCCGCTCGAACCGGTCGATGCGCCCTTCCCTGCCCTCGCCGCAGTCTTCGCAATCCTTGGCATGGACCTTGCCATGGTCGACACTGACACTGATCTGGCCGATGTCCCACCCCTTGCGCTCGACATACATGCGCAGTGTCATCGAGGTGCAGGCGCCAAGCGCGATCGAGACGAAGTCATAGGGAGACGGCCCGGAATCGAGGCCGCCATAGTCGATCGGCTCATCGGCGAGCATGCGGTGGGCGCCGCTCAGAACCTGCTGCTGGAACTTTCCATTGCCGGTCTCGCGCACCAGAATCTCTCCGTCACCGGCGGTGGAACCATCGGGCTCCTTGCGGGCCTCGATGTAGCGCGCGGCCCAGGCGCTCAGGACATCGGCGACGAAGACCGAGTCGGCGCGGCGGGTCAGCAGATGATCGGCATTGTCGAGCGAGACGAAGGTCTTGGGATGCTTTGCTGCCTGAAAGATCGAGGCCGCGTTCTCGATGCCGACGGTCTCGTCGCCCGGCGCGTGGAACACGATCAGGGCCTTCTTCATGCCAGCGATCTTCTTCGCCAGATCCTGCTGCTCGAGGTCTTCGAGAAACTGCGCCTTGATCTTGAACTGCCGGCCGGCGAGCGTGACCTCGGCTTCGCCCTTGGCGCGGATCTCGTCGAGGTCGGCTGCGAAATTGTGCACCACATGCTGGGTGTCGGCGGGCGCACCGATGGTGGCGACCGCCCTGGCTTCCGGCACGTCTGGAGCGACCGCCAGGACGGCGGCGCCGCCAAGGCTGTGCCCAACCAGAAGCTTGGGCGCTTCGTAGCTCTGGCGCATGAAATCGGCGGCGGCGACCAGATCGGCGACATTGGAGGAGAAGTTGGTGTTGGCGAAATCGCCCTTGCTGGCGCCCAGACCGGTGAAGTCGAAGCGCAGGACGGCGATGCCGTGCTCGGCAAGCGCGCTTGCGATGCGCGCCGCGGCGAAGATGTCCTTGTTGCAGGTGAAGCAATGGGCGAACAGGGCGTAGGCCCTGACCTGGCCCAGCGGCAGTTCCAGCTTCGCCGCCAGCTCTTCGCCCTGGCTTCCGGTAAACGTGACCTTGTGCGATTGCGCCGACATCCAGGCTCTCCCTTCGCTAACCAACCCCCGCAGACCCGCCAGATGGAGCTTACAAGAGTGTGGCGCAAGTTCGATGCCGAAATCGTGACCGGCGTTACAGGCGATCAGTCGCTGGTGAGCTCTTTGAGCCTGCGGCGTTCTTCCTCCGTCAGCGGTTCCGGTGCCGCCGCCCTCGCTTCCCTCCTGCGGCGTCGGTAGGACGCAAATATCAGGCCGGCGCCCAGCAGAAAGACCACCGGCGGCCCCAGCCACAGGGCCCAGGTGTGCGGCGCGAACCGGGGTCTCAGAAGGACGAACTCGCCATAGCGCGCGACGACGAAGTCGATGACCTGACCGTTGGTATCGCCGACAACGAGCCGTTCGCGGATCAGCACCCGGAGGTCCTTGGCGAGCGGTGCATCGGAATCGTCGATCGACTGGTTCTGACACACCAGGCAGCGCAGTTCGGTCGACAGATCGCGCGCCCTCGCCTCGAGCGCCGAATCGGACAGTATCTCATCCGGCTCGACCGCGTTGACCGGCGCCGTCGCCGCCAGCACCAAAACCGCAAACGCGATCCGCACGAACCGCATCATGCCGCTCCGGTGGTCTGCGGCTCCGCGCGGCGTGCCCGCTTGGGCGCGCCGACACGGTAGCGGCGGTCGGTCAGGGAGATGCCGCCGCCCAGGAACATGATCACCGCGCCGATCCAGATCAGCGGCGCGAGCGGGTTGTAATAGACCCGGACGGTCCGGCCCCCTCCGTCCGTCGCATCGCCAAGCGAGATGTAGAGGTCGCCGGTCCACAAGGGATAGATTGCGGCCTCGGTGGTCGGCATGTTGCGCACCGTGTAGACCCGCTTCGCCGATTCAAGCGTGGCGATCTCAGCGCCGCCGCGCTCGGCCCGGAAGGTGCCGACCTGATCCTCGTAGTTCGGGCCGCGCCGCGGCGCGGAGCCGAGGTAGTGCAGGTCGAGCCCGGCAATCGTGATCTGGTCGCCCGGTTTCATGACCGAAATGTGCTCAACCCGCCAGGCGGAGACCGCAACGACGCCCAGCACGACCACGCCCAGGCCTGCATGCGCGATCGCCGAGCCCCAGGCCGAACGCGGCAGGCCGAACAGGCGGCGCATCGCAACAGGCAGAGGCTCGCGAAACAGCTTGGAGCGGGAGGCAAGCTCGGAGAACGCCCCGGCGATCAGCCATATGCCGAGCCCGATGCCGAGCGGCGCAAGGACCGGACCGCCATGCTTGAGCCAATAGGCGGTGACGATTGCAACCATCGCCAGAATGCCGGCGGCCAGGAGCCGCTGCATGACCGCTGCAAGGTCGGCACGTTTCCACGACATGAACGGCCCAA
>JBPCWF010000529.1:0-3674 GCA_051009775.1 Hyphomicrobiales bacterium
CGAACCTGTAGTGATTTGCCCTTGGCATTGTCTGACTTCCTCACGTGATGTGTGGATCCTGGACAGGGACCATGGTGCTGTCGGTGAAGGGGGGGTGTATGTGAACTCGATCACAGACCGTAGCGTCGGCTGGGCGGCAAGCGCCGGCAGAGCGGTTCAGCTTCACCCGGCTCCCGGAAACCGGTCCGCCAGATGTTCCGAGCGCTGCCTGAGCCGCGCGATGATGCGGTCGAGCGCGGCACGGTCATCCTCAGGCAGAACGGCCAGCAACTCCTCGGCGAAAGAATGCGCCAGGGGAGCGAGTTCGCCGTAGATCCGGTGGCCCTCGCCGGTCAGGGTCAGGAACGCCTCGCGCTTGTCTTCCTCGTTGGGGCAGCGCGCGATGCGGCCGGCGGCCTCGAGCGACGACACGGCGCGGCTCACCTTGGTCTTGTGCATGCGGCTGTGGGCGCCGATGTCCTTCGCCGTCATGGTGTCGTACTGGCCGAGCGTTGCGATCACGCGCCATTCGGGCACCGAGATGCCATAGCGCTCGGCATAGAGCTTGGACAGCGACCGGCTAACCGCCTCGGCCAGAACGTTGAGCTGGTAGGGCAGAAAGGCCTCGAGCTCGAGCAGCGGATGAGGGCCGTGGAAATCGCTGCCGTTTTTCACATCGTTTGACATTAGTTGCGATTGTAACTATTTTTTGCCGGACAGTGAAGGCCCGCGAAAACACGCGCCTTCCCGACCTTTCCTACATCGCGAAGGAGCACGCCCATGGCTTCCAGCAACTACGTCTCGTTTCCATTGGTCGAGGGGCGCGCATCGCGCCAGGCTCATTGCGACCTGCCGGACGGCACGTTCGAGAGGGAGCTCGGCAAGGAGGGCTTCTTCGGGCCGGCGACCCATATGTATCACACGCACCCGCCGACCGGATGGACCGAGTGGAAGGGACCGCTCAGGCCGCGCGCCTTCGATCTGTCCGAGCTCCAGACGCCGGGCACCAGCCCGTGGGACGCGGGCACGGTGCTGCACAACTCTTCGACATCGATGCGCTATTGGGCTTTCGACGGCAAGATGGACCATCTGGTGCGCAACGGCGACGGCGACGAGCTTCTGTTCGTCCATCGCGGCGCGGGGTCGCTCTATTGCGACTACGGCCACCTGCCGTTCGCACAGGGCGACTATATCGTGCTGCCGCGCTCGACCATGTGGCGGATCGAATGTTCCGAGCCGGTGCTCATGCTGCTGATCGAATCCACCAACGGCTCGATCAAGACGCCCGACCGGGGCATGGTTGGCCGCCACGCGGTCTATGACGAGGCCATGCTGATCACGCCCAAGATCGACGAGGCGTTCCGCGACCAGCAGGACGAGAAGGAATGGCAAGTCGTGATCAAGCGCGGCACGGAGCTATCGACCGTGACCTACCCGTTCAACCCGCTCGACGCGGTCGGCTGGCACGGCGACCTCGCGCCGGTCAGGCTCAACGTCAAGGACATCCGGCCCCTGATGAGCCACCGCTATCACCTGCCGCCCTCGGCGCACACCACCTGGGTCGGCAACCGGTTCGTCATCTGCACCTTCGTGCCGAGGCCGTTCGAGCACGACCCGGGCGCGCTCAAGGTGCCGTTCTTCCACAACAACGACGATTTCGACGAAGTGATCTTCTATCATGACGGCGACTTCTTCAGCCGCGACAACATTCACCCGGGCATGATCACCTGGCACCCCTGCGGCTTCACCCACGGACCGCATCCCAAGGCGCTGCAGGCCATGTACCAGCAGAAGAAGGCGGCGACCGATGAATATGCGGTCATGCTCGACACCCGCGACGCGCTGCATATGGGCGACGCGGCGGCAGGCATCGAGTTCGGGGACTATGCCAAGAGCTGGCATGTCAGCGACGGGCCGGTGGTGGCGCCGGCCATTCCGAGCGCCGCGGCCGAGTAACCCAAACCCTCAGGGAGGCAACCGAAAGTGAAGCTTGCGAGCTTGAACGACGGCTCACGGGACGGGCGGCTGGTCGTGGTCAGCCGGGACCTTGCGCGCTGCAGCCCGGCGGCACCGATCGCCGGCACATTGCAACAGGCTCTGGACGGCTGGGCCGAGACCGGGCCCCAGCTGCGTGCGCTCGCGACCCGGCTCGAGGCGGACGAAGCGGAAGCGGAACCCTTCGATCAGGGCGGAGCGCTGTCGCCCCTGCCCCGGGCCTACCAGTGGGCCGACGGCTCGGCCTATGTCAATCATGTGGAACTGGTGCGCAAGGCGCGCGGCGCGGAGATGCCGGAGAGCTTCTGGTCCGACCCTTTGATGTATCAGGGCGGTTCCGACAGCTTCCTCCCACCCCATGCACCGATCCCGATCGCCGACGAGGCCTGGGGCATCGATTTCGAAGCGGAGATCGCGGTCGTCACCGACGACGTGCCGATGGGCGTCTCGGCCGAGGCGGCCGGCGAGCACATCAAGCTCCTGATGCTGGTCAACGATGTCAGCCTGCGCAACCTGATCCCGGCGGAACTCGGCAAGGGCTTCGGCTTCTTCCACGCCAAGCCGTCTTCGGCCTTCTCGCCGGTGGCGGTGACGCCGGACGTCCTGGGCGAGGCGTGGGACGGCGGCAAGGTCAACCTGCCGCTCCTGAGCACGCTTAACGGCACCCTGTTCGGCAGACCGCAAGCGGGTGTCGACATGACCTTCGACTTCCCGACCCTGATCGCGCATGCCGCAAAGTCGCGGCCACTCGGGGCGGGCACGATCATCGGCTCGGGCACGGTCTCCAACAAGCTCGACGGAGGCCCGGGCAAGACCATCGAGGACGGCGGCGCGGGCTATGCCTGTGTCGCCGAAATCCGCATGGTCGAGACGATCGAGAACGGCGCGCCGGCAACACCGTTCATGAGTTTCGGCGACACAATCCGCATCGAGATGCTCGATGAGAGCGGCGACAGCATCTTCGGCGCAATCGAGCAACAGGTTCAGGCTTACAAAGGCAGTTGAAAAATGGCCAAGGAATTCGCCTCCGCCGGCGACATGGAAGAAAAGACCATCACGTTTGCCGAAATCGGCGACGGGCTCTATGCGTTCACCGCGGAGGGCGACCCCAATACCGGCGTCATCATCGGCGATGACGGGGTCATGGTGATCGACACCCAGGCGACGCCCAAGATGGCCGAGGAGGTCATCTCGCGGGTCCGCCAGGTGACCGACAAGCCGATAAAATACGTCGTTCTGAGCCACTATCACGCCGTGCGCGTGCTTGGAGCGTCGGCATACGGCGCCCAGGAAATTCTCGCCTCCGACGCGACCCGCTCACTGGTCGTCGAACGGGGCCAGGAGGACTGGGATTCCGAATATGGCCGGTTCCCGCGCCTGTTCCAGGCCGCCGAGTCGATCCCCGGCCTGACCTGGCCGACCATGACCTTCGACGGCTTCATGACGGTCTATCTGGGCAAGCGCCGGATCGAGCTGATGCATCTCGGCCGGGCGCATACGGCGGGCGACATCGTCGCCTGGGTGCCGGATGCGAAGGTCATGTTCTCCGGCGATCTGGTCGAGTACAAGTCCGCCTGCTATTGCGGCGATGCCCATCTGACCGACTGGCCGGAGACGCTCGACAATCTGGAGACCTTCGGCCCCGAAGCCCTGATGCCCGGCCGCGGCGATGCCCTGGGGAGCCCCGAACTGGTCGGCGA
>JBPCWF010000530.1:0-3222 GCA_051009775.1 Hyphomicrobiales bacterium
GAACGAGGCCGTGGCGGTCCATAAACGGTCCCAGAACCTCTTTGTCTTTACGGAAGGGGATCAGGGACTCGCCATGCTCAATCCCGTGCCCGGCGAAGTCTATGCTGTTCTTGAGTGCGGTCTTATCCAACTCACCGAGACGACCCTGCTCGGCGATCACCCGTTTGCGCTTTTCCAGCATCTCAATGAAGTGCTGTTTGAGCACTGTGCGGATTTCGTCATATCTCATGTGCCGGGCACTCATTCGGGCGATCAACAGCTCGGCCAAGTGTGACAGAACCTTTGCCATCTGCAAGGCGACATTTGGCTCGCGCGTTTTAAGTGATATGCGGACATGGGACGGTCGCAGCCGTGGATGCAACCACCTCGGAATCGGAAAGCGGAAATAGTAGACGTTGTGCCGGGACAGCGACAGATAGATCGGATTTTGCACACCAATGTCTCCCTTGGTCGTGCCACTGTCGACACTCCAGCGCCAAGGCATTGGTTTTGGGGAATATGGTGGAGCCGAGGGGAATCGAACCCCTGACCTCTACGTTGCGAACGTAGCGCTCTCCCAACTGAGCTACGGCCCCCACGGGGTGGAGCGTATGTAGTCTCGGCATCCCGGACCTGTCAAGCAAACTTGTCGCACGCCGGCCATCCCGGCCCCGGTCGCGCGTGCTTGCACATTGCCGCCCCGCCCGGTACATGTGCACGACAATAATCTCCGGTGCAGGACCCCTCCGATGAATGCTCTGTTTTGGTTGATCATCACCGTGATCGACGTCTTGGTATGGGTGATCATTATCGGCGCCATAATGAGCTGGCTGATCCTCTTCAATGTGGTCAACCTCAACAACCGTTTCGTCTACATGGTGTACGATTCGATCAACCGTCTGACCGACCCGATGCTCAATCCGATCCGGCGTTTCCTGCCCAACCTGGGCGGCATCGACATTTCGCCCATCGTCCTGATCCTGGTCCTGCTGTTCATCAGGAATCTCATCATCTTCGACGTGGCGCCGGCAATGGCACCGGCACTCTAGAGGATCCCGGTTGCCTGCCGCAGCGAAGCCATACCGCGTTGAGGGCGACGGCATCCGGCTTTCGGTCCGGGTCACGCCCAAGGCCGGCGCGGATGCCATCGGCGGTCTTTACCGGACGGATGACGGCTCCGTGTCGCTAAAACTGCGCGTTAGGGCGCAACCGGAAAAGGGCAAGGCAAACAAAGCGGTTATCTCACTTCTCGCAAAGGCGCTGCGCTGCGCCAGGTCGAACCTGGAGGTCACCGCCGGCCTCAAGGACCGCACCAAGACGGTCGTGATCGGCGGCGAGGCGGCGGATCTTGCACGCCGGCTCGACGACCTGATCGATGACGGCGCAAGCGACGATTGAGACCATCCGGGCTGAAGGGAATTCGAGCCATGAGCGACGCAAAGATCATCGACGGCAGGGCCTATGCGCAAGCGTTGCGCGAGCGCATCGGGACCGCCGTGGCCGGCCTCAAGGCGGATCACGACCTGACGCCGGGACTGGCCGTGGTGCTGGTCGGCGAGGACCCGGCAAGCCAGGTCTATGTCCGCAACAAGGCCAGGCAGACGACCGAGGCGGCAATGAACTCCTGGGAGCACCGCCTGCCGGCGACCGCTTCGGAGGCCGAACTGCTCGACCTTGTCGAGAGCCTCAACACCGATCCCGCGGTCCACGGCATTCTGGTGCAACTGCCCCTGCCCGGCCAGATCGACACCGACAAGGTGATCAACACCATCAATCCGGACAAGGACGTCGACGGCTTCCACGTTATCAATGCCGGCCGTCTCGCCACCGGCCAGTCGAGCCTGGTGGCCTGCACGCCGGTCGGCTGCGTGCTGCTGGCGAAGCACGCCATGGGTGATCTCTCCGGAGTGGAAGCGGTCGTTGTCGGCCGCTCCAACATCGTCGGCAAGCCGGTCGCCCAGCTGCTTCTGGCGGAAAACTGCACGGTCACCATCTGCCACTCGCGCACCCGGGATCTGGCCGAGGTGTGCCGCCGTGCCGACCTGCTGATCGCCGCCGTCGGCCGGCCGGAAATGGTCAAGGGCGACTGGATCAAGCCCGGCGCCTGCGTCATCGATGTCGGCATCAACCGTATCGATGCCGGCGACGGCAAGACCAGGCTGGTCGGCGATGTCGACTTCACCGAAGCCGTCGGCGTGGCGGGCTCGATCACTCCGGTGCCGGGCGGTGTCGGCCCCATGACCATCGCCTGCCTGCTGCGCAACACGGTCCAGGCCGCCTGCGCCCAGGCCGGCGTGCCGGTGCCGGAGATGTAGGCGGGCTCAGCGCGCGGTGGTCACTTCGCCCGGCGCGCCGCCGCAAGGGCGTGCCTGGCCCATTCGACCAGTTCGTCGGCATCGTCCATCAGGCTTTCTGGCGCCGCATAGTAGCTGTCGACAATCACCTGTCCGCGCTTCGTGGTGTAGCTGAACGGCGCGCACCCCGCCTCTTTGAACGCCGGCCGCGTCTCCCCGTCGACCCGGAGATAGAGCGTGTTGCCCATGACCATGGCGAACTGCACGCCATCCTGCTTGAGCGCATGGCCGCCGAAGAACCGGCCCGAGGCGAGCGGCCCCAGCGGCTCAAGCTGCTCTTCGATGAAGCCGACGAAATCCGGGTCCGCGGACATCAGTCGCCCGCCGTCTGCTCCGTATCGTGACGCTCGATCGACGCGCGGATCATGTCGAGCGCCTCCTCGGCGCCGCCCCAGCGCACGATCTCGACCCACTTGTCCTCTTCCAGGTCCTTGTAGTGATCGAAGAAATGCTCGATCTGGCCGATCAGGACGCGCGGCAGATCGCGGTAGGACGAGATGTTCTCGTAAAACGGCGACAGCTCGTCGACCGGCACGCCCAGGACTTTCTCGTCATGGCCCTTCTCGTCCTTCATCAGAAGCACGCCGACGGGGCGGGTGCGCAGCACCGCGCCCGGCACCACCGGCACCCGGCCGGCGACCAGCACGTCGATCGGGTCGCCGTCGTCCGACAGCGTGTGCGGCACGAAACCGTAATTCGCCGGATAGCGCATCGGCGTGTGCAGGATGCGGTCGACGAACAGCGCGCCGCTATCCTTGTCGAATTCATACTTCACCGGTTCGCCGCCGGTGGGAACTTCGATGATGACGTTGAGGCTTTCGGGCGGATTATCGCCCACGGGAATCATGTCGATGCGCATTGAGAATCTCGTTTGTGTTGGCGGTTCCAG
>JBPCWF010000531.1:0-3271 GCA_051009775.1 Hyphomicrobiales bacterium
CCCCTGATCCCGCTGTACGGTGAGCGCTCGTCAGCCTCCGCCACGAAACGGACAAGGGTATCGACAGGCCGGGCACGCAAGTCCGCCGTCGCCGCGGCATCAACGTCGCCGTCGTCTGTGACGACGACACCATAGGCACTGAGCGCGGCCGCGAGCGAGACGTAGCCTGCCGCTACGTCCCGTGAGACATCGGCCGGGTCGCGGACCAGCGGATCGCCATATCCGCCGCCGCCGGCCGATTGCATGACGATGCTCTGGCCGTCGGTCACCACCTGGCCGGTGGCCTTGCCCGGCACATCGAGGTCGCGTTCCTCGCCGCCGCGTTCAATCGCCACCCGGACCGGCGCGGCGCTGCCGCCGCCGAGCACGCCGAAGGGCGGGATCACCGCCCGGTCGCTCTGCACCGAATAGACCGCCTCGCCCTCCAGGATGCGAAGCTCCCGGCTCAGCCCGAGCCCGCCGCGGGTCTTGCCGGCGCCGCCCGAATCGGCGCGCAGCACGCAGTTTTCGACCAGCACCGGCATCTCGTTTTCAAGCTGCTCGGCGGTGTGGATCGAGCGGATATTGCCGAAGTCGACATTCATGAAGGCGCTCGACCCGTCGGCTCCGGCAAAGCCGCCATTGCCGCCAGCGGGCGCTTCTAGAAATACGTAATTGCGGTCGCGCGCGATGTCGTGCCCGCCCATGGAATTGGGAAAGGACGTGCCGCTCAGGTCGCCCGACACCGCCTCCGGCACGACCTGCGCCAGGCAGCCGAGCATGACCGAGACCGCGCGCTTGCGCACTTCGCCATGGGCGCCCGCCGGCGCGTCGGCGCGAACGTCGACGATGGAGGCTTCGGGCGCCTTGAGATGGATCGGGCGGAACACGCCCTGATTGACCGCGCCGCCCGGATCGAGCGTCGCCTTGAGCGCCACGAAGACGCCGGCGCCCGCGACCGCCAGCGAAGAGTTGACGACGCCGGGCACCTGAGGGTTCGAGCCCGCGAAATCAGCGGTCACCTCGTCGCCATGGACCGTCAGCGCCAGACGCATCAGCACCGGATCGAACCGGCGGTCGTCGTAATATTCCAGATAGTCTTCGTATTCATAGGTTCCGTCGGGCAGCTTTTCGATCTGCTCGCGCATGCGCGCCTCGCAGCGGTCGAGATTGAGCGTGACGCAGCCGCGCACGGTTTCGAGGCCGTATCGCTCGAACATCGCGCGCAGCCTGCGCTCCGCGATGCGGCAGGCGCCGACCATGGCCTGCAGGTCGCCGACCCTGTGTTCCGGCAGGCGCATATTGTTCTCGATCAGCGCCATCACGGCCCGGTTCGGCTTGCCGCGCTCGTAGAGCTTGATCGGCGGCATGCGCAGACCTTCCTGGAAGATGCTGGTCGCCAGCCCAGAATAGCTGCCCGGCGTCATGCCGCCGACATCGGCCCAGTGGGAGCGGACCGCCGGAAACAGCACCAGTTCGTCGCCTTCGAACACCGGGAAGAGCAGCGTGACGTCGTTCAGGTGCGTGCCGCCGCGATAGGAATCGTTGAGAATGATGATGTCGCCCGGATCGATGTCCCCGGCGAAGTCGTCCATGGCGCAACGCACCGACCACGGCATCGGCAGCACATGGCCCGGATGATCCTGGCCCTGGGCGACCATCTCTGCGGCGCCATTGAACATGGCGCAGGAGAAATCGTCGAGCTCGTAGATCGCCGGCGAATAGGACGCCCGGATGATCGAGGCCCGCATCTCGCGCACGATCGAAATCAGGCCTTCGCACACGACTTCGAGCGTGATCGGATCGACCGCGCGGTTCATGACGCGACCCGCTTGAGATGGAGTTCGCCGTAGCGGCCGACCTGCGCGCGCCACGCGGGCGGTACGACGGTCACGGCGCCCATTTCCTCGACGATCGCCGGCCCGGCGATCTCCGCAGACCTCGGCAGCATGGTCCGGTCATAGACCGGGACCGTATGCGCCGTGCCGGAAAACCCGACGGTGCGTTCTCCCGTCAGGGCGCCGGAAGCCGTTCCCGCATCCGGCCAGTCGGGCAGCGCCGGCTTCTCGACCGCGCCGGTCACCGAGACGCGGAAGCTGACGATCTCGGCGCCGCCCTCCATGGCATAGCCGAAGCGGCGCTCGTGGACCTCGTGAAACCGCTCCGCCAGCACGGTCACGTCGTCGATCCTGTCGGGCAGGGGCACGATCAGATCCCACGACTGGCCGATATAGCGCATGCCGCAGGCCCGCACCGTGGTGATGCGCTCCTGCGCCATGCCTTCGGAAGCCATCTGCGCCCTGGCATCGCGCTCCATGGCGGCGAAGCGGTCTTCGACGCTTTCCGCATCGAGCGCGCCGAGTTCGGCCACATGGGTCTGCACATGCTCGTGACGGACATCGGAGATCAGCGCGCCGAAGGCCGAAAAGTTGCCCGGGCTCGGCGGCACCAGCACGTGCTCCATATCGAACTCCTCCGCGATCAGGGCGGCATGCAGCGGGCCGGCGCCACCATAGGCGACGAGCACGAAATCGCGCGGATCGAAACCGCGCGACACCGATATCTCCTTGATCGCACCGGCCATGCGCGCCACGGCGATGCGCACGATGCCCTCCGCCGCCGCGTCGATGTCGAGATCGAGAAAGTGTCCGGCGATCCGGCCGACCGCCCGTTCCGCCGCCTGACCGTCGAGCGCCAGGCTGCCCGCCAGCTTGAGCTCGCCCGACAGCCGGCCCAATACCAGATTGGCGTCGGTCACCGTGGGTTCCTCGCCGCCGCGCCCGTAGCATGCCGGTCCGGGCATGGCGCCCGCGCTCTTCGGCCCGACGCTGAGGATGTCTCCGCTGTCGACCCAGGCGATGCTGCCGCCGCCGGCACCCACGGTGTGGATGTCGATCTGCGGCGTTCTGACCGGATAGTCCTCGATATACTGGTCGGTGGTGACCGGCGCGCGGAGATCCTTGATCAGGCAGACATCCGTGCTGGTGCCGCCCATGTCATAGGTGATCAGGTTTTCAAGCCCGAGCAGGGCGCCGAAATGGCGGGCGGCGGCAACCCCCCCGGCGGGGCCCGACAATACGGTCTGCACCGGGAACCGTGCCGCGCGCTCCGCGGTCACGATGCCGCCGCTGGAGATCATGATGAACACCTGACCGCCATAACCGCGCGCCGCCAGCTTGCCCGAAAGCGTCTCGAGATAACCGGCGGTGACCGGTCCGATATAACCGTTGAGCGCCGTCGTGTTGAAGCGCTCGTACTCCCGCATTTCCGGCAGGACTTCTGCCGAGCCCGA
>JBPCWF010000532.1:0-4053 GCA_051009775.1 Hyphomicrobiales bacterium
GTGCTCCTGACGCTGGCAAATGCGTGAACATCAATCGCGGTTGTCGAGTATCCAATCCGCCGCATCGCTCAGGTCTGGCACCGCGGCCGTCGGCCGGGGGTCGAAGCGGATTTCGTCACCGTCGAGATATTTGCCGGTGCGCACGAGCACCGCCCGGGTGACGCAGGCTGCGAGCGCGCCCGCGCTATCGGCCTCCGCGTCGTCGCCGATCATGGCCACTTCGTCGAGGCCGCAGCCCATGCTCTCGGCCGCTGCACGGAAAAAGCCGGGCGCCGGCTTGCCAAGCACGAGCGCCTCGCGCCCGGTGGCGTATTCGAGCGCCGCGACGAAGGCGCCGCAGTCGATCGAGAGTTCGTTGTCGTCATCCATGAACATGCGGTTGGCGGCCAGCGCAATGAACCCCGCGCCCGCCATCAGCTTGCGGAAGGCGGCATTCATGGCGGCATAGGAGAAGCCGTCGCCCGCATCGCCGACCACCACAGCTTCGCCTTCGGTTCCGCTCAGGCCGGCGAGGTCCGGCTCGAGCGCCGGGTGGATCAGCAGATGGGGGCTGAGCCCATGGGCTTCGAGATGAGCCCGGGCGGCCCGCGCCGGGGTGAATACGTCGTCGGCCTCGACCTCAAGCCCCATGCGCCGCAGCCGTTCGACGATGCCCGCGAGCGGCGTCCGCGTGGTGTTGGTGATGCAGCGCAACGCAAGCCCGCCATGCCTGAGCCGCGCCACCGCCTCGACCGCACCATGAAGCGCCGTCTCGCCGACATAAACGACACCGCCAACGTCAAGCAGGATACCTTTGATCATGGGGGCGAGCATGGCAGGCGAGGGCGCGGGCGTCAAAGGGATCGAAGCCGGTGCTTTCACACAGCCTCGGCGTCAGCCAACTCGCGCCTGACCTCCATCAGGATCGAGCCGAGGAGGTTGAGCCCGCGCCACTGCGCCGGGTCCTGAACGCCAGAGTCGGCTTCGGCCAAACCGATGCCCCAGATCTTGTCTCGCGGGTTGACCTCCGCCAGAATCGTGCCGTCGGTACGTAGAGGCTTCTTGGCGAGGCCGTCATTCTGGCCGAACTTGGCGCGGTTGCCGGTGAGAACGATCTCGACCCGGGCCTCGACCCACGCGTCCTGATCGAAGCCTTGAACCTGCTGGCCCATACGCTTGTGATCGAACGGTTTCGTCGCCTCGAGGATCATCGCCGCCATGCGAGCGTCACCGAACATCTGCGCCTTGCGATACATCATGTATTGTTCAGCGCAGTTGAACTCGGTGCCGTCGATCGAGAAGTGTGCCCGGTGCCACTGGTTCAGGGGACCGCGCAGGAACGGCGTGACCGGTGCGCCCTGGTCGAACAGCTCCTGGACGGTGGGGTGATGCTGGAAGGTCACGCCCGCCACACGGTCGGCAGGAGGTCGCAGTCGAGCGGGCCGCCGACCTTCTGGCCGAGGCCGATCAGGTGCTGGGCGGTCTCCTCGGTCCAGGTGCCGCGCGGTTTGAACACGGCGTCTTCGGCGGCGAAGCGGAGCGACATGCGCCGGATGGTGTTGGCGAGCGGCTTGCGGCCGGCGGCCGCGCCGTGCACGGTCTTCAGATCGAACACCAGGCAGTCGCCGGCGGCCACGTCCCAGCTCAGGAACGCGTGCGCATCCGCCTGGGCGTCGATGTCGGGCATGTCGGCATAGGCCGTCATATCGCCGTCGAAGGGCGTGTGCTCGCGGAAGTCCATGGGCTTGAAGATCTCCGGCCACAGGTGGGAGCCCTTGACGAAGGAAAGCCCTTCCTCGGCGCTCGCGTCCTCCAGCGGGAACCAGACATTGCACATGGTGCCTTCGAAATCGAAATAGGGCTTGTCGTGATGCCACGGCGCGCCGTTGGCCGCGCCCGCCTCCTTCATGAACCAGTTGTCCATGATCAGGGTCGAGGCGGCGGCGTCCATCAGCCGCCCGGCGATTTCGGCGGCCGGCGAGTTTTCGACCAGCTCGACGAATTCCGGGATGTCGCGCCAGCTCCAGTATTCGAACATGTAGCGCCCGGGCGAGCCTTCGGGCGTCTGGTCGCGGAAGAACCGGCCCGGATTGGCCATGTTGCGCTCGATGCCGCGGATCGTCAGGTCGATCCAGTACGGATCGAACGCGCCGCGCAGGCACATCACCCCGTCGCGCCGGTAGGCGGCGACGGCTTCGGCGGTGATCTCGGTGAAAGAAGGGAAGTCCGCCACTCTTACTATTTCCTCCAGGTTTGTGTTCGCACCAACTCCGCAGAGCTGTGCTCGTTCATTCCAGCTCCCTTCGTCATTCCCGCCTCCTTCGTCCTTCCCGCGAAAGCGGGAATCCAATAGCGGTTGCCTTCATCCAAGAAGCGGCCAATGGACTCCCGCTTTCGCGGGAGTGACGGAGGAGGTGTGAGGAGAGCTCACACCCACGGGCAGTTCGAATTGCGGTCGCCGAAGGTCTGCCCTTGCGCATAGCGGGCGAGACCGAACGGCGCCAGTTCCTCGACCGGCTGGCCGGACACGATGTGCCTGGCGACCAGCTTGCCGACGCCCATCATCTTGTAGCCGTGGTTTGAGTCCGCGATCATGTAGCCGTTGTCCGCGACCCAGTCGAAGATCGGCACATTGTCCGGCGTGAAGGCGCCGATGCCGCCGTTGCGGCGGTCCTTGAAGTTCTTGCGGCATCCCTTGAAGCGGTCGAGCAGATAAGAGAGCGTGGCGCAGTAATAGTCGGCGAACCACTCGTCCGCCTGATAGAGGTCGCTTGCGTGGCCGTAAGGGTCGACCGCCGCCTTGGGGCCGATCTTGATCGGGATCGTGCCGCCCTGGATGCCGGGCGCGCCGACCCGCTCCGCCGCGTAGCGCAGATAGGTGTAGAAATGGAGGTCGGGGAACTCGCGGCCGTCTTCCGTCACCACGGGCGTGTTCATCAGCTCGACATGGAGCACCGGCGGGTCCTTGTCGTCCGGCGTGCGGTAGTCCGAACCGTCGAGATAGACTTCGCCCTCAAGCAGGCGCCAGAAGGTCCACATGTCGTGGTCCTGCTCCACATGGCCGTCCGAATAGCGCATGTCGATCTTCGGCTCCCGGCCCAGCCACTCCCAGTGGAACGGCATCCAGGCGCCGGGCGCGACGATGACGCAGTCGCCCTTGATATCGCCCTTGCTGGTGCGCACCGCATCGATCCGCCCGCCGGTCATGTCATAGCCCTCGACCTCGACGCCGAAATGAGAGCGCACGCCCCACTGGTCGCATTTCTCCTTGAGGCCGCGCACGGCCGTGTGGGTGCCGGCATAGCCCGACGGGCGTTCGTGAATGGCCACGTCGGCCTTCTCGGTGTTGAAGTCCGGCCAGATCGATTTGAGGTAGCTCTTGGCATCCTGGCCGACATAGAGGTCGGAGGGATAGCCGGCGGCGTTCTGGCTTTCCGCGATCTTCTCGTAGTCCGACTGCTGGTTGGCCTCGCCGACCGAGACATAGCCGACCTGCTGAAAGCCGAAATTGACCGGGTCCGACTGCCAGACGTCGACCGAATGGCGCAGGATCGCGTGCAGGGGGCCGGTCATGTAGAAGTTGCGCACGCAGCCGCAGGCGACGCCGGTGGCGCCGGCGCCCGGCCCGGTCTTGTCCAGCAGCACCACGTCCGACCCTTTGCCGCGGCCCGTGGCCTCCAGTTCCATGGCCAGGTGCCACGCGGTCGACATGCCGTGCATGCCGGCGCCGATCACCACATAGGCCGCGGACGAGGGGAGGGAGTGATCCATACGAAAGTCCTTTCGAGCGTGAGACTGTCCGGTGGTTACGATGAGACCGGCGGGCCCCGCTGTCAACGCGCCGCGTGCCGGGGTCAGTGCCGTGCGCCGGGGGTGTTCAGCGGATGGGCGACCGGCTCCTTGGGCCTGAACAGATAGCGCGCGAACAGCCTGGAATAGCCCTCGATCAGATAGTTGCCGTTGCCGTCGAGCACGTCGCGCCGCCGGCGCCGGTAGACCGCGGGGATCTGGTACCAGGCAAGCCAGGGACGGTCGTGATGCACGGCGTGCAGGTTGTTGTTGAGGAACAGGAGC
>JBPCWF010000533.1:0-3374 GCA_051009775.1 Hyphomicrobiales bacterium
GGATGGCGCGCGCCGAGGGCCGTGACGAAGAGATTTCGCTCCTCTATGACGGCGCAGAGCGCAACGGACGCTTCCTCGGCATTGACGAAGACGGCAATATGCTGCTCAAGACGGCGGGGAGCGTTGCGACTTCGGCGCTGCCGTTGATTGCCACCATTGAACGCTTCGACGAAGCGGGGCTTAGGGAATGAAATTCTTGCGCGTGATCCGTTTCGACCGCTCCGATGAACATGCCTTTGAACGCGCCGCATCGCCCGGCGAATGGGCGGTCACCGGCGGGTTCGAGTTCGCCGACATCGCGCCCGCCGACCTGATCGGCAAGCGGCGTCAGGCCTTCGCCAACGGGTTCCTGGGACTGCCGTCTTTCGGCCGCTCGACCTTCGCCACGATCGGCGAAATGGGCGAGGCGGAGTTCGGCCGGGTCACCACCGATCTGGCGCAGCACTTCGTCGATGCCTATGGCGCGCCGGATCTCGAGGCGGCGCTCCCGGTCGCACGGGAAGAAATGGAGTTCGTCCTGGATCTCTGCGCCGGCAAGCCCGTGAATGCGGTGTTCACCGTCCGCCGTGTGCTCGAGGACGGCCAGATCCGCGAGGAGTTCCGTGAGATCGCGCCGCCGTCCGAGCCCGGGCATGCGCGGATTTGGGAAGTCGTGGAAGACGATGCCTGAGTTCTGGAAGACTGCCGGTTACGAGCTTCTGGAGCTGAATCCGGAGGGCGAGCTGAAGCCGACGCGCGGCTTCTTTCGCGCCTATCTGCGCCGGCCCGAGCTGAAGCCGGTCGACGAGTCCTGCGACGCCGAGATCGCACTCTATGACGAACTGGTTCAGGACCCATTTGTCGAGGTCGCGTCCGGCCGGATTGCCGGCATTGCCGACGCGGACGCACAGGAAAACTTCCGCATGCTCCTGACCTTCCGGGATCTGCTCATCAAGCACGGCACGCTGGAAGGCGCCTATCTCGCCATAATGCGCTCGGAAGCTGTCACCATACCGCCCCTGTTCATTTCGCAGATGGTCCATGTCATCCTGCGCAACATCCTCGCGGACTGCGCCGATCCGATTCGCGTGCGTGCCGCCGAGTTGTTCTTCCGCGAGCAGCAGGTCAGCACGGACGAGGGCCGGATCGTGCTCGCCGACGACGAGATCGTCGAGATGTACGCGGCGACCGGCGGCATGGGCGGGCTCGGACAGCTGCTGGCGGAAGCCAACACCGCCGCCAAATCGGTCGAACTGGACGTGCTCGACGAAGACAACAAGGAGATATACTGGCAGCGCAGCGACCGGTTCGACACGGTCATCGACATCCGCTTCACCCAGCCTGCACTGGACGCCATCGCCCGCGTCATGGAGGCCTGGATCTCGCATTTCCTCAAAGTGCGCACGCGCATCCAGCCGATGCAGAACATCGATGACGAGAACTGGCTGTGGCATATCGGGCTCGACGTCGATGCCACGCGCATCCTCAACGCGCTCTATCACGGCAAGCAGCTGTCACTCGACGAACTGCAGAAGATCCTCGCCCTGTTCCGTCTTGAGATCCTCGACGGCGACACGGTGCAGGCCGAAGTGCGCGGCAAGCCGGTCTACCTGGCGCTCGCCATGACCGGCGACCGGAAGCTCAGAATGAAGCCGCAGAACCTGCTGACCAATCTGCCGCTCATTGCCGGGTTCTGACGGGGCCATGGGCGCGGGCAGGGCGAGATCCTCGGCTCTCGACACGCGCGCCGCGCGGTTGGTCGCCCTTGGTGTCTTCGCCCTCTGTGTCCTGGTGCTCGGCTACATCCATCGCCAGGACCTGTTCCCGCCCGAGGCCGCCGTGGAGACGGCACTCAATCCGGAGTTCGTTAAATGCCGCGACGAGCGCGCCGCCACCGTCGACAAGATGCTCGCCGACAAGGTGATTGACGAGCGGCAGCACGAGCAGTTCCGCGAACGCGCCGTCTCCGTCTGCGCCGACAGGTTCCCGCCGAACATGGCACCCGCGCAGTAGGCCGCCTCCGTCTTCGAACGGCCTCCAACAGCGTCGCTTTTCAACCGATATCGCCGGGCCTGACCGGCAGTCTTACAAGCAGATCGCACGTCCTCACCAGACGCCTTCCTCCTGCGCCACGCGTTTGAGCAGGCTCGGGCGGTCCGACATGATGCCGTTGACGCCGAGCCTGATCAGCCGGCGCATCTCCGCTTCCTCGTCGATGGTCCAGACGTGAACCGCGACGCCCTGGGCGTTACAGTAGCCCAGGAAGCGGGAGGCCACGATGTTGACGCCGTATTGCCTGATCGGAACCTGTGCGCAGTTTGCTGAAACGCCTGAGGTCCGAACGCCCCAGGAGCCGAACTTCAGGGCCGATACGTCGCGCGGGCCGGCACCGGAACAGACCCGCGCTCCGAACCGCTTGCGCAATGTCCGCAGCCGGGCATCGGAGAAAGACGCAAGGCAGACGCGGTCGAGGCAGTTCATCCTGGCTATGAGTTCAAGCGTCGGCTCGAGTGCGTGATCGGTCTTGATGTCGATGTTGAAGTGCGTCTCGGGGAACTCGGTAAGCGCTTCTTCCAGGGTCACGATCGGCTCGGTGCCGTCGATCCGGGCCTGCCGCACTTCGGAAAAAGGCAGGTCGGAGATCGTGCCCGTGCCGTCCGTCATGCGCTCCAGCGTGCCGTCATGGAAGACCAGCACCACGCCGTCGGCCGTCGCCTGCACATCGGTCTCGATGAAGCGGTAGCCGAGCGCCGTGGCGGCTGAGAAGGCCTGCTTGGTATTTTCCGGGTTCTCCAGCGCCCCGCCGCGATGGGCGAAGCAGGCGAAGCCATGGCCTGAGAGATAGGGATGATCAAAGGGCACCGCGCTTTGCGCCTTTTATTCGTCACTCCCGCGCAAACGGGAGTTCATTGGCCGCCGGCAAATCACGGAATCCGCCATTGTATTCCCGCTTTCGCGGGAAAGTCGGAGACAACAGTAACAGGTCAATCGTCGTCGCTCAGGAAATCGTCCGACGTCAGCTTTGTCGGCTTTTCGCCGGCGCGGACGCGTTCTTCCTCGGCGAGATAGTCTTCGGTTCTCAGGACGCGCGGCCGCTCGCCAACGGCGAACGGGTCGTTGCTCGATTCCGCCTGATGCTCGATGCGGCAATTGTCGCACATGCGGATCAGGTCTGCCGCACCGCTTTCCTGATACATCGAGTGCTTGCCGGCAAGCTGGGCCGAGATCCGCTCGATCGTGCTCCTGGTGCCGAACGGCTTGCCGCAGCGAATGCACTCGAACGGCTCTTCCTCGTTGAGCACCACCGGCGACAGGGCCGCGGGCGTCAGGTCGAGCCGGGGTTCCAGCCGGATCACGCTTTCCGGACAGGTGTTGCGGCACAATCCGCATTGCAC
>JBPCWF010000534.1:0-4483 GCA_051009775.1 Hyphomicrobiales bacterium
ACCGGCACGACATGGCGCGCATGGGGCCGATGTTCGCGCACGACATGGTCTATGCGTCGAGCGGCGTCGGCAGCCATCGGGGCGCAGACGCGATCCGCGCCATGATGGCCGGCTTCCACGATGCCAATCCGGATGTCCACTGGCGCGCGGAACACTACCGCCTGACCGGCGAAGACGGCGTCGAATTCGATTTCGTCATGACCATGGGCGGCCAAGAGCACCCGGGCGTCGAGCGCATTTTTTTCGATCCGGCCGGCCTCATCCGCCGGATCGAAGTGGAGCGCTGAGGACGGGTTGCTCGATCCCGCTCACGGCTGTTCCGCGCCTGTGCGCGGGCCTCCGCGAGGGCGCCCTGACCGGGCGACGCGCGGTCGCGCTTGCCTCGCTACGCTCGGTACCGAGACATCCGTGTGACTCCGGACGAGCGAAGCGAGGACTAGCGACCAAGCGGGAGCGCAGCCTGCGTGGCGCTTGAACGCCATCTGAAAAGCCGGCCCGCGCGTAAGCGCGGAATAGCCGTGAGCGGAATGACGTCACAATACCCCGCTAGAATCAGGCTCCGAACATGACGCCGGCGGAGCGTCGCGGACCGCCGGCGGCCGCTCAACCCGACATATCAGGACACCGGACCATGAAGTGGATCAAACGCATATTCGGCACGCTGCTCGTGCTCGTCGTGGTGCTGACCGGCATTGCCTTCCTGCTGCCGGACAGGGCCGAGGTGTCGCGCTCGATCGTAATCGCGGCGCCGCCCGAACGGGTCTATCCCTATGTCAGCAATTTCAGGAAGTCCAACGAATGGTCGCCCTGGGCCAGGTACGATCCGGACACGCATTACACGTTCGACGGCCCGGACCAGGGCGCCGGACAGAAGATGACCTGGAAAAGCGATCACCCGCAGGTCGGCTCGGGCAGTCAGGAAATCATCGCGGCGGAACCCGGCAGGAGTGTCGATGTCGCGCTCGACATGGACGCGATGGGACAGGCGAAGGCGCGCTACCTGCTGGAGCCTGAAGGCGCCGGCACCAAGGTGACCTGGGGATTTGAGACCGAACTCGGATCCAACCCGGTGGGGCGCTATTTCGGACTCATGGTCGATACCTTTTTCGGCCCCGATTACGAGACCGGTCTCGCAGCCCTCAAGAAGCTGGTGGAAGCGCAGCCCGATGGCAGCGGATGACCGCCGCAACAAAGTGCGGCAACTGCGGCGAAGCCCCGGGAAATGGCGGATTCAAGCAAGAATTATGCCCCGGGGAAACGGCCCCGAAATCACGCTTTACAGGGCTCAATTCCGCTTGCCTTGACCGCATCCATCGCTCATAAATGCGCCTGCGCGCGGGCCGGCCGCAGTGCGGATACGAAGACAAATGCCCTTGCGGGCGGAGTCTTTCCCGACACGGTTGTTTCCGGTTTTCGGTCGAGATGCCGCCGCGCGCAACGGCCGCCAAGGCGGCCAGTGTTCAGGGTCACAGGAGCAGTTCATGCGTCAGACAGGCACAGTCAAGTTCTTCAACCACTCGCGGGGCTTCGGGTTCATCTCGCCGGACGACGGCAGCAAGGATGTGTTCGTTCACGTCACCGCATTGGAGAAATCAGGCCTGCCACCGCTCGATGACGGCATGCGGGTTACGTTCGAAACCGAGGACGATCCCCGCGGCCGCGGCATGAAAGCAATCAATCTCGAACTGAGCGAATAGACCGGGCGCGCGCCGCGCGCAGTCGGCTAGTACTGACTGACATCCTGCCGGATGCCGGAAAGGCCGCGCTGCACCAGGCGCCGCGTGGTCGGGCCGCAGCGCGCGATCGCACTGGCTTTTGCCTGCCGTGAGACACGGTTGACCGCGCCGGCGCCATGGGTGCGGGTCAGGGCGCGGTGCTTGCGTGCGATCAGCTTCCAGAAGCGCAGCGCCTGCCGGTATGGCAGGTGCTTGCAGCGCAGATCCAGGTAGTAGGCCCTGGTCTGCGCGCCGAACCGGACCAGGGTCCGGTTGCCGGTCGACGCGGTCTCCCGCTCGGTTTCGGCCTGGCGCCGTGCCTTGCGCTTCTTGTCGGCCTTGCGTTTCTTTTCCGCGGCGCGCTTCTCCTCCGCAAGGTCCGCTATCACCGTCGTGGCGCGGGCCCAGCGCTCAGCCACATTGTAGGCGCCCTTCACGGCCCGCACGGTCTGACCGCCGCAATTGGCGCCCTTCTCCTCGCCGAACTGGTCGGCGGCCGCGAGCACTTTCTTGATCCTTTCGCCACCATGCCTCTTGGCGACATCGATCTCCGCATGAGCGACGATCCGGCCCAGTTCCTCGTGTTTCGTGCTGCCCAGATGATTGCAGCGCCGCTCGAGCTGCCAGCCGCCGGCAATGACGGTGAACTCGTCCAGGCTCAGCCTGGCATCATCGCCCTGTGCCGCCGC
Organism: Hyphomicrobiales bacterium; assembly: GCA_051009775.1. Lineage (GTDB taxonomy): Bacteria > Pseudomonadota > Alphaproteobacteria > Rhizobiales > JAJFHB01 > JBPCWF01. The sequence continues at coordinate 2,405 of JBPCWF010000534.1, forward strand.
GGCGCTGCCGAACGCCAGGAAGATCGCGGCCGCGGAGGCCGGTTTCACATACGCAGTCCACATCTACCCTCGGCCCTTCTTGTTTCGGATCTGCATCCAAAGGCCCCACCTCCGTTATGCAAGTGCATGCTTACCTACACAAACGGCCATATTCGGGACAAAAGTTCAAGGGTCTTGGCGCGCGCCGTCTGCACATGATGCGGTGAGAATCTGGGGAATTGGCGTCAAAAAGACTTGTGCGCACAATCGTGCACATGCGCCCCGGCGGACCGGCCCATGCCGCCGCCATGCCGAACCAGTAGGTCAGGTCCGGTCAGTGACCCCTAGTGAAACAGACGTCGATACCACTGCGGTTTCTCGCCCGTGCGCTCGGTCTTGCCCCAAGCGCACTTCGCCCGCTTATCGCCGTCTGCCTCTACCGGTTTCCTGTCCTGGATGGAAACCGGGTTCGTTGCCACTGCCTGATCCGCGCCTTCTTGTGACCGCGTCATCATTCCACTCCAATAGCCGTTACCTCTAGACTTGCTGGTGGCAAGTTCAGCAAGGTAACCTTATCCGAATTACGGCAACACCGGGATGAATCGACAGTTAAATCCTCTCAATGTGCCGATACTTTCATTCAAGGCATGCAAGACACAAAACACACCCTGAACCGGATTATGTTGGGCAGATGGTAAATTTTTCTGAAATCAGAATGCGTGCGGCGGAGCGCAAGGGCGGCGAGCCGGTTTTGGCCTCCCTCCTGCCCGAAGTGACCGACGGCAAGGCCCTGGCCGGTCTGCCCGACGACCGGGCACTGGCGGAAATGACCAAATGCATATTCCGCTCCGGCTTCTCCTGGAAGGTGATTGAAAAAAAGTGGCCCGATTTCGAGACCGTGTTCCAGGGCTTCGTGCCGCAGCGCCTCGCCTTCGAACCCGACGAATACTGGGACGGCCTTGTGTCCGACAAACGGATCGTCCGCCATGGCGGCAAGATCCAGGCGGTCCGCCACAATGCCGGGTTCGTCTGCGAAATCGCGGCCGAACACGGCAGTTTCGGTGCCTTTGCCGCCGCCTGGCCGGACGATGACATCGTCGGACTGTGGGGCCTGCTGGCCAAGCGCGGCAAGCGGTTGGGCGGCAATACCGGGCGCTATTTCCTGCGTTTCATCGGCAAGGACAGTTTCCTGCCGTCGCGAGATGTGGTGTCGGCCTTGCGCGCGAACGGTCTGGAAATCGCGGAGAATCCGACCTCCAAGCGCGACCTGAACGCGATGCAGGACCAGTTCAATGCCTGGCGCGCGGAAACCGGCCTGCCCTATACCCATCTCTCGCGCATCTGCGCCATGTCGGGGGGCGAAAACCACGATGTGGAAACCCTGCGCAGCCGCGGCGGCATGGCCGACGGGGAGTGACCCGCACGCGCCCGGTCGTTGGCGGTTGAACGACCTGGGCCGCGGGCCGATTTGGCCGCAGGCAAAAAATCTGGTATTATGACGATATTGTGAAAAGCGCACGGAGCATATCGATGCCGCGCTCAGCCCTGCATCTGACCATTGGCGCGGCAATGGCCGTAACGGTCGCCGCATTCGGCGCCTCGGGTCCCGCCATGGCCGACGGCGCCAGCAAGAACGACCCCAACTGCCAGTGCAGGTTCCAGGGCAAGCGCTACAATGTGGGAGAATATGCCTGCATACGCTCCAAAATGGCGCGCTGCGACATGTTCCTCAACAACACGACCTGGACCTTTCTCGACGACAGCTGCGGCTCGGTCCTGCTCGACCCGCTGCCCCAGAGCAGACCGGCAACCAAGCTGGCCGGCTCCGCTGAACCCGATTGATTCGCCGTTCCGACATTTAGATGGCCCGCAATTGCAGGCTTGATGGCCCGTGGCATCAGGGTCTATGCATGCCGCTCCCAAATTGTGTGACGGCGTGCCATGAGATCCGACCGACCCGTAGGGCCAAAGCTCCCATCAGCACCACCGCCCCGGCTCTGCGCCGTCATCGGGCTTGCCGCACTCTGGCTGGTTGCAGCGGCGGTCCCGGCCGCCGCGGACACGTCCGGGCGCTTCGACTACTACGCCCTCACGCTGTCC
>JBPCWF010000535.1:0-3137 GCA_051009775.1 Hyphomicrobiales bacterium
GAATGCACTCGAACGGCTCTTCCTCGTTGAGCACCACCGGCGACAGGGCCGCGGGCGTCAGGTCGAGCCGGGGTTCCAGCCGGATCACGCTTTCCGGACAGGTGTTGCGGCACAATCCGCATTGCACACAGGCCTGCTCCACAAAGGAGATCTGCGGCTTGTCCGGACTGTCCTGGATCGCGTTCATCGGGCAGGCGCCGACACAGGCGAGACACAGGGTGCAGCCCTCGGCGTCGACCGTGATGCGCCCATAGGGCGCGCCGTCGGGCAGGGCGATCCGCTCCTGCGGCTCCGGTGCAGTCTCGTTGAGCCGGGTGAAGGCGCTGCGGGCGATCGTGCGCTTGTCGCCGACCGCGCTGAAGCTCTGCGGGGTGAGTTCGCTTAAAGGTTCCAGACCGTATAACAGCTCCTCGACCGTGTCCGGATCCCCCTCGGCGCACATGATCACACGCGCGCCGTCGGTATGGCCGATCCCGGCCATGACCGTGTTCATCAATTCCGCCTGGGCGCTGAGGCCCGAGAGCTCGTGAGCCTTCTGCGGGTCGCACATGAGCACCACCTGCCGGGCGCCTGACGTGAGCGCCGCGGCGAGGAAATCATGGCCGGTCTGGGTCACTTCGTTGACCGCGAAGGGCAGCACATTGACCGGCAGGCCCTTGCCGAATCGTGCCATGGCGCCGATCAGGCCGTCCCCGTGGGCCTGGTCGTGGACCAGAAGCACGGGCGCCATGCCGCCGGCGCCGAGATAGGCCAAAAGCAGGGTCTGCGCCCGGCCAATCGTGCCCTCGCGGCCCGGATAGGCGTAGGAAACGGCGCCCGTCGGGCAGACGGACGAGCATGACCCGCAACCGCCGCACAACACCGGATCGATCGCCACCATGTCCCCGTTCGGCTGGATCGCCGAGGCCGGGCATACGTCGAGGCAACGGGTGCAGCCGGTTGTGCGGCTGCGCGAATGGGCGCAGATATCCGGGTCGTAAGTGACGTAGAGCGGCTTTTCGAACTCGCCGACCAGGTCGGAAATCTCGAACATGGCGTCGGCCACCGCCGCCGGACGGTCCGGGTCGACGTGGAAATAGCCTTCGCGCCGCTCGTGCGAGGGGAACAGCGGTTCGCCACCGGACATGTCGAAGATCAGGCTACACTGGGACGTGGCGCCGTCGCGCGCCATCATGAAGCCCATGACATCCCTCGACGACGGCACCATGGGCGCATAGCCGTCGACGACGATCTCGAACGCGCCGAAACGGCCGGACGCCTGTGTGACGGTTCCGCCATAGACGCCCATGTCGACGATGTTGGGCGGGATCAGGTCGCCCGCGTCCCTGAGCAGGAGCGTGACGCTCAGCCGTCCCGCCAGCCTGCGCGCCGCGTCGAACGCCGCCTGTCCGCTGCCATAGACCAGGCAAACGCCGTCGGATTTGAGCGTGATCTGCCCGGCCGGTTCGATTTCGATTGCGGCTTCCGCCAGCAATGCCGCCATCTTGGGTGAGACATCGCCCTTGGCCCTGGTCCAGCCGGCCCGCTCGCGGATATTGGTGAAGCGGAGAAGGTCGTCCTTGCCGGCCTCTTCGGCAAGTTCCCGGAACAAAGGTGCTTCCTGGGTGCAGGCGACGAGCACGGGTTCGCACGTCTCCAGCGCCTCGGCGAATTTCGCAACCTCGGCCCGGCACAGGTGATCATGCACGGTCGCGGGCCCGTCGGCACCCAGCGCCTTGGCGAGCCTGGCGCCGTCGACCTCCATCGTGCGCTCGCACGAGCACAGCATCACTTTTCTGCCGCCATGCTTCATGAGTGAAGTCTCCCAGGGGCCCCGCGCGCTGCGTTCCGGGCCGTCAACCAAAGCCGGCGCGAGTGTAGAAGCCGGCGCGTCGGGCACAAGTTGTATTTCGTATCATGGTTTGACCGGAAATGGGTATCTGCGTCTAATGCGAGCGATTTGCAGCCAAAAGCCCCGGGCGGCTTGGTGAAATGTCCAAACTTGAGACCCTCGATATCGGTGTCGTCGTCGAACGCCGCAGAATCGACCATCCCTGGCAGGAATGGGCGTGGAAGGCCGTGGCCGTCATCGCCGGTGCCCGGCCGGTCGAGCCGTGGACGCAGATCGGCGAAGGCGACGGTTGGGTCCAGTTCCACGCGGCGACCATGCCGCTCGAGCTTCACCGCCGCGAAACCGAGGCCTATGTCGCCAATCTGGAGACGGAGCGGCCCTCGGTCTATGTGGTATTGCGCGACGACGAGGACGGCGAGGGCGCTCAGCCCTATTATGTCGCACTGGTCACCGTGAGCCCCTATGATGCCCAGGATTATCAGGACAGCGGCGAGGATCTGGTCGAGGCGGTGCCCATGCCGGAGCCGGTGCTCGCCTGGATGCAGGACTTCATCGGCCAGCACCATGTCGAGGAACCCTTCGTCAAACGCAAGCGGGACAAGGTGAAGATCGAGGATCACAAATTCGGCCAGGAGCCGCTTGTCGAACTCAGGCAGCGCATGGCGCGTGCGCGCGAGGACGATTCCGATGACTGAAGACGAAAAGTTCGTCTCGCGCTGGGCCCGGCGCAAGGCTGAGAGCCGCACTGGTGTGCTCGAGGAGGATGAGGCACAGGCAGCGGACGCACCCGTACCTGAGGGCGCCGAGGCGCCGGAGGCCGAAGAAGACCCGGACGACCATCCGGCGGCCGGCATCGATGTCGAGACGCTGGACTACCAGTCAGATTTCACCGTGTTCATGCACGAAAAGGTGCCCGAGGCCCTGCGCCGCCGGGCGCTTCGCCAGTTGTGGCTGAGCAATCCGATCCTCGCCAATGTCGACGGGCTCAACGATTATGACGAGGACTTCACCGACAGCGCGACCGTGGTAGAGGGCCTCAAGGCGGCCTATGACGAGGCGCGCCGCCGGATGGCGTCCGAGGAGGCGGAGGCCGCGAAGGGCGGCGAGGCCGCACCCGTTGCGGCGGATGAAGACACCTCGCAAGACGAGGACGTCGTTGCCGAAGCCGAGACTGAGACGCAGGACCCGCCGGCCGACACCGATGACGATCTGGATGATGGCACCGACGAGGCTTAAGGCGCTGGCTGCAGTCTGCGCCGGCCTGTGCCTGGCGCCTGTGCCGGCCCCGTGGCCCGGTCCCGCCGCC
>JBPCWF010000536.1:0-8117 GCA_051009775.1 Hyphomicrobiales bacterium
GTCTTGTAGCCCTCGATCTCCTGGCGCCAGCTATTGCCGTAACTCGACCGGCGGCCCTTGGCCTGGGCGGCTTTCAGGAGCTGGGCGAGGAACGTCTTGGAATCGGCGACGATGCCGAGCTCGACCGGATAGTTGCGGCCGATCTCCTCGACGTCGATGTCGACCTGAACCAGCCGCGTCGGTGGAATGTTGTAGACATAGCCCGGCAGCCAGGAACCGGTATGGAGATCGTTGAAGCGTGCACCGATGGCGAGGATCACGTCGGCGTTGCGCGCCGCCTCGGTCGCCGGATACTCGCCCCAGACCCCGGCGACACCCAGATAAAGCGGGCTGTCGCTCGGCATCGCGCCCTTGCCCATGAAGGTCGAATAGACCGGCACGTCGAGATATTCCGCGAGCGCCTTCAATTCGTTGAAGGCGTCGCCGACCCGGACGCCACCGCCGGCCAGGATCAGCGGGCGCTGGGCGCTGGCGATCAGGTCGAGCGCGCGCTCCACCGCCTGGTCGGTGGCCGGCGTGCGCCAGTTGACCTGCGCACCCTCGCGCTGGGGTTCGGGCACCTCGACGGCCGCGGTCTTGATATAGAGGTCGTAGGGGATGTCGAGGTGGACCGGACCGGGACGGCCGGTGCGGATCAGCGAGAACGCCTCGGGCAGCGCCTTGCACAGATCCTCGACCTTGCGGATGCGCCAGGACTTCTTGACCACCGGCGTGAAGATATCCGACATGTCGCCGTGATAGCGATAGTCGTCCTGCAGCGCGCCTGAGTCGATCTGGGTGGTCGGCACCTGTCCGGTGATCAGGAAGAACGCCGAGTTGTCGTAATAGGCATTGGCCAGCGTGATCATCATGTTCATCGGCCCCGGCCCGGTCGAGGCGTAGACCGCGAGCGGCTGGCGTGTCAGCCGGAAATAGACGTCGGCCATGAAGCCGGCGCATTGCTCGATGCGCGGCGAGATGTGGCGGATGCGGTCGGTGCGGCTGTGGATGCCGTCGAGCAGACCGATCGCCCCATGGCCGGCATAGCCGAGAATATAGGGCACCTTCTCGCGCACGAGATATTCGGCGATGATGTCGCTGCCGCGCATCTCGTTGGGCTGGCTGTGATAGCCGCCGGAGGAATAACTGCCGCTCTGATAGGGACTGTTCTGATACATGACCTGACGCCTTTCCCTGAGGGACCCGGCGCGCGGCCTGGGGATCCCCTGGACACTCAATCGTCAGGACAAAGACTGACTCACCCGCGAGGTGGTGGCAAGCGTGGTCGGGGGCAGCGAGGCGCCCTTAACACCAGATGACGGGATTTCCGGTTTCGACGGACGCCGCGGAAACGGTCTTCAACGCATCAACGATGGCCCGGAACTCCTCCGCCCGCCAAGGTGCGACCTCCACATGCAGTTCGCTCGGATATTCACGCCGGACCTTGCCCTCCGCGTTCTGCCATTCTCCGTTGTCCCAGGGAACGACCTTGCCGGGGATCGCCAGGCGGGCCGCGTAGCACTGGCCCGTGTCCAGGTTTTCCCAGACGATACCGTTATCGTCTCCGGTGACAGGTGAAGCATCGGGCTTGAATTGCCGCAGACGTTGCGCCCGGAAGAGCTCCTCTCCCGTTCCCCTGTCTCTCACGAATACGCCGGAGGCCTCCAGGCCGACATCGACACCCGTGGACCCCGACAATATGAACACGCCGTCATAGGCCGCGATGCGTTGATAGAGTTCCTCCTCGGTGCTTGTGTCGAGCAGAACCGTCTTTTCGCCAATGACACCGCAGTCCAGGAATGCGTCGAGCTCGGCGAGCACCCGCCCGGCCTGCTCCGCACTCATAAACCCGCCATTCACATCGGGCAGCTCCGCGTGCAGCACCGGAAACCTCTCCCAGCCGACGTCTCCCAAGGCTTGCTGGAAGAGCCGGTAGCCACCCCAATTCGCGATGTGCGCCGAGGCCTGCTCCATACGTTCGTGCCCGCAACACGAACGCCTCCAACGGTCGAGCTTGTGCCAGCGCTCATCCGAATCATGTTCCGGCAGGAGGGCTAGGCACCCTTCCGCGTCGACATCAAACCAGTCGCGAGGAAATGGCGGATCGGACGTCTTTCCGTCCCGCAGACAATTGCACATCACGGAGGCATCCAGTCCCATGCCCGGATAGTACGGTCATCCGGAATGGCTGGCCACTGCAAGAACCGCCGATCTTGCTCCGTCTAAGTTGCGGGCTTGCCGTAATAGGGCGCGGGGTCCGGGTTCATCAGGTCCTGCACGGTGGTCTCCGGGAACACCATGCCGGGCTTTTCGTCATAGGAGAACAGCGCGATCAACCGGGGTTTGGCGGTCTCGCCCACTTCGGTCACCCGGTGGCACGAGCGCCGGCCCTTGAACAGCACGAAGGTGCCGGGCGCCATGTTCGGTTTGACGGAAGTCCCCTCTTCGCCGGCGAACAGCCGGACGATGGCGTCGTAGTTCTCGTCGTCTTCGGCGCGGATATAGGGCGCGCATTCGAACTCGCCACCCTCGTCCGGCATCTGCAGCAGCAGCGAGACGACGCCGTCATTGGTGTCGAAGTGCCAGCCGAACTGCCCACCCGTCTCCATGGAGGAGAGCATGAGGGAGAGGTGCGGGCAGGCGCAGCGGTAAAGCGTCTCGAAGCCGAGCGCGTCGCGCACGAACGCTGTCAGCACATCCCAGTGATACAGCCGTTCGATCAGCGTCGTGCCCGGAAACTGGTGCGTCATCACCTGCAGGGTCGAATTGAGGAACATGGCCGAGCGCGGGTGGCCTTCGGGAAAGTCCCGGTTGTACATCCAGCCATAGGGCGTGCGCATGTTCCGGTTCGGGTAGCCCTTTGCCGCCAGCACGCCTGCCTCCTGCGCCATGCGCGCGACGATGTCCCGCGGCACGAAACCGTCCAGCGTGCAGATCGCGTTCTCCTCCAGGTCTCGGTGACAGCGCTCGACCAGCGCCCTGCGCTCGGGCGCGGCCGCGGCGTCGATGGGATAGCGTTCGATGTCGATCAGGTCTCGTGGGTTCACCATGTGCATCTCCTCCACGCCGGCGATGGGCCGTGGCCGGCGCGCGCCGGGCGTTACGGCCCGAACATCTCAACCGCAATCTGATCCAGGGTCGAGCCGTCATCGACATATCCCCGCACGACAGCGCCAAGGCCAGCATCCGAATACGGGCCGGATTGAAGTTCGTGCAGCCTTTGCTCGACTTTCGCGACCTTGTCCCGATCCAGATTTCCGGATTTCATGGCATCGCGAACTTGCGCCAGGCCGCGGGTCGACGCGTCGAACATGTCTCTGGTCCAGTTCAACGTTTTCTCCACCGCCACAGCTAAGGGGCCGGTATGGCCCGCCGTTTTTGTCGGCACCAATCCGGTCAGGAAGCCGGCGAACCGCTCGCCGGACGCTTTGCCCTTCGCTTCGAGCTCCCGGCTGGAAGACGAACTGCGCTTTGCTCGGCTCAGGCGTTCGAAGAACTCCACCCCGCCTGGCGAGCGCCCCCCAATCCGAGACGCTCTGAACTTTTCGACGTCAACCCCGAGCCCCGAGAGCTCATCGACAATGCCCGACAGCTTTTTCATCGACGGATGATCCAGGCCGACCGCGCCGTCGGTTTCCGCCATGCTCGCCATGAACAGCAGAAAGGCGTCTTGCGCCCACTTCTTCCTCTGACCGGGAGAGTAGCCTGAGAACTCCGAAACACCCGTGCCCAGAAGCTTGTTGCCGTATTTGATGCCCTCTCTGCTGGTTCGCACGGCGCGGTGGACTTCATATGCCTTGGCGACGAGAGAGATGGCGGTACCCGGACTCGCGGCACCATATCTTTTCAGTAGATCGAGAACCTTCTCAAGCGCGGCCTGACGCTCGGAAAAACGGGCATCGGGTCCAAGGTCGGTGAGCGATTTGAGCCCTCTTCCAAGGGCTTGGTCGGTCGGGGGCGTGTCGCGATTTTCCTCGGTCGGCCAGGAGCCTTCACCGCAGACATTGTGGCACGGTTGAATGACCGTGCCGCCGCTCTCGACGCAGGCCTTCCTGGAGGCGGTTTCAGACGCCACGCACGCGTCGCGCCACGCACCCGTCAGAAGGCCGGCTTCGATATTGTCCGCCCGGCATTGGATGACAGGACACAGACCGGGATTTGCCGATGACGCCGCCGCCGGCAACAGCAGCGATAGACCGAGCACGAAAAACATAACTTTCTTGGACCGAGGCATAGTTCGACCTTTCGCCGACAATGATGGGGCTTGAGGAAAACCGGGGGCCACGCGGCAGCGTGGAGCGACACCCTAACTGCAATCCAAAAATAATATAAACACAAATGATGTACCGCGCATGTTCCTTGAGGCGTCGCCCAAGCGGACACTACGATCTCGGCGGCAAAGCCCGCAGCCGTCATGCAGCCCGCTTGACGGCGCGGTATTCAACCTTTTCCGGGAATTCCGCGCATATCCACCCTGGAGCATCATGTCGTGGGTCAGCGTGTTCAGCACGTCCGGGCGATCGCGTTCGCCGGGCATACGGCGTCTCGGCTCGGCACCGTCACCGCACGGGTACCGCGCGGCGTCTGACCTGCAGAGCCAAGACCGGCGCGACGAGGACGAGGCCGGCCGCCATGGTGCCGAGACCCGGAGCGATGAAAAGGAAGGACACGAGCCCGACCCACCAGCGTTCCCGTTTCGACAGGGGAGCCAGGAGAAAGCCGGAAAACGCCACACCAAGGGCGGCGATGCCCATCATGGCTCCAGCGAGCGTGATGGCGAAGGCCGCCCATGTGAATCCGTCCGCAACCAGCAGCAATGCCGGCGAATAGACGAACACGAAAGGCACGAGCGCTTTGGCGATGCCCAGTCTGAACGCCGTGTTGCCTGTCTTGAACGGATTGGCCCCGGCAATGCCGGCCGCCGCATAGGCCGCCAGGGCCACCGGCGGCGTGGTGTCCGCCAGGACGCCGTAATAGAATACGAAATAGTGGGCGACCAGCGGCTCGACCTGCAGCTGTGCGAGCGCCGGCGCGGCCACGGCCACGAGAATGATGTAGGTCGCGGTCGTCGGGATGCCCGCCCCCATGATGATGCAGGCGAGCGCAATCAGGACCAGAGAGAAGAACAACGCCCATTGGGTGAGGCTGATCAGCGACAGCGGCCAGATCCCGCTCACCAGTCCTCCGAGATCGTTGGCGGTTTGCACCACAACGAAGCCGAGACGGAACCCGACGCCGGTAAGGGTGACAACGCCAACCACAATGCCGACGGTCGCCGCCGCCGCACCCACCGCGAGCGTGCTCTTGGCGCCGGCGGCGAGTGTCGTCCAGAGGTCGGACAGGGTCAGCCGGTTCACCGGGTTCAGGAAACCGACCACCACGCAGGCGATGATGCCGTAGACGGCCGCGAAGTCCGGCGTGCGGCCGGTGAGGATCAGGTAGACCAGGATTACGAGCGGGATGATCGACAGCCAATGCTGCCGGAGCACGACCGCAGCCTTGGGAAGCTCGTCGCCGCGGAGGCCGCGCAGGCCGAGCTTGCGGGCTTCCAGATGGACCATGATGAAAATGCCGAAATAATGCAGCAGAGCCGGGAACAGCGCCGCGGCCAGGACATCGCGCAACGGAATTTCGAGATACTCGACCATGATGAAGGCCGCCGCGCCCAGAATGGGCGGTGTGATCTGGCCGCCGGTCGACGCCGTGGCCTCCACCGCACCGGAAAAATGCGCGGGGTAACCGATACGCTTCATGGCCGGGATGGTGAGTGCGCCGGGGGTCACCGTGTTGGCGATGGAGGAACCCGAAATGGTGCCCATGAAGGCGGACGAGAAGATCGCGACCTTCGCCGGCCCGCCGGAATAGCGCCCGGCGATGACCATGGCGATGTCTATGAACAATTGTCCAAGCCCGATGCGGGTGGCCAGAACGCCGAACAGGATGAACAGAAACACGTATTGCGCCATGACGCCGATGGCGACGCCATAAATCCCCTGATTGGTCATGTAGAGATGGTTGATCAGGCCGAGCCAGCTGGACCCGCCGTGTTTCAGCGCACCCGGCGCATAGGGACCGAACAGGGCAAACAAAATGAAGATGACGGCGATGATCGGCAGGGTCGGTCCAACCGACCGGCGCGACGCCTCCAGGGTCAGGAGAAGCAGGGCCGTGCCCATGACGATGTCGAACGAGGACGGGTTGCCGACCCTGGCGGACACCACTTCGGGCGGCAGGAGCGGCAGGTAGAGCGCCGCGGTGATGCCGAGGATCGCGAGAAGGATGTCCGGAATGGCGACGCCGTCAACCCGGAACCAGGACCTGGACGGCGGGCCTGAGCTCAAGGAGCGGCGCGCCCCGAACAGCAGAAAGACCAGGCCCAGGACAAAGGCCAGGTGAATGCCGCGATGCAGCAGTTCGCGCACCAGGCCGAAACCGGACGCGTAGAAATGATAGGCCGACATCGCGACGAGGGCGACGGAGACGACAAGCGCCAGGCCCTTGCCGGTCGGCCGGAAGGCAGTTTCGGGGTCGAAGCGGCGTTCCAGGTCTTCAAGCTGCTCGCTTGTAAGTTGGTCGTCTGCCACCGACTTGCCCGATCTCTGAATGTAAAAGACCGGACGCGCGACACCCGATCGCGCGCCCGGAACGGTGTGACCGCGGAGTTCCTACTTAATCACCCCGGCCTCTTTGTAGAACCGCTCGGCGCCCGGATGCAGCGGCACGGCAACACCGGATACGGCCGTATCGAGCGTGATGGTCTTGCCTTTGGCGTGACCGACATCCAGGAGCTTGCGGCTTTCCTTGTTCCAAAGTGCCTTGGTGATCTTGTAGATCAGTTCCTCGTCTTCCTTGGCGGAGGTGAACCATTGGGCGCCGACGGCGACGGTCGGGGTTGCATCGACACCCTGATAAGTGCCGGCCGGAATGTCGCTCGGGGCGAAGAAGCCGTATTTGTCGGTCAGGGATTTCGCACCGGCGCCATCGATCGGCACGAGCTTGATCTTGGCGGCCGAAGCCAGCTCAACCAGCGAACCGGTGGGATAGCCGGCGACCACAAAGAACGCGTCGATCTTGCCGTTGCGCAGAGCCTCGGAGGCGGCGTTGCCTTTCAGCGCTTCCGCCGTCACGTCATCCACGCCGAGGCCGTTGGCCTCCAGGATCAGCTTGGCGTCCACATAGGTTCCGGACCCCGGCTCGTCCAGGGAAACGCGCTTGCCTTTGAGGTCGGTCACGGAATTGATGCCGCTGTCGGCGAGCGCAACCAGGTGGATGTGCTCCTCGAACAGGGCGGCAATCGTGCGCAGGTCCTTGGCCGGATCCTTGCCGTCCATCGTGCCGGTGCCGGTGAAGGCCCAGTAGGCAACATCCGACTGGGCGAAGCCGGAATTGCGCAGGCCCGAGATGATGGCGTTCACATTGTCAACCGAGCCGCGGGACGACACAGCGGAGGCAATGAGATTGTCCACGCCGCAACTGCCGCCCTTGCCGCATTCGCGCGAGCCCGGCGGTTTGGAAATCGCATTCGCGATCACGCCGCCCACCGGATAATAGGTGTAGGCCGTGCCGCCGGTGCCGATCGTGAAGAATTTCAGATCCTGAGCCGCCGCCGACAGGCTCAGGCCGCCGACCAGAACCGCGCCGAGGGCGGCCGTCCTGAGTGTACTCGCAAAAAACCCCATAGGTCCTTACTCCCGTTTTTCTTGAAGGACCAAGAGTGGTGTTACGGCATGACCGGTGTCAACCGGGTTCGCCCGCCATGCTATGCGGACAGCGCCTGAGCCTGGACGCTGGTGACGGCGATGAGGTGATAGACGTCCTCGACGCTGCAGCCGCGCGACAGGTCGTTGGCGGGGCGGGCAAGGCCCTGGAGGATCGGGCCGATGGCCGTCGCGCCGCCGATCCGCTGGGCGATCTTGTACCCGATATTAGCGGATTCGAGCCCGGGGAAGACGAACACATTCGCTTCTCCGCCGAGATGCGAGTCCGGCGCCTTCGAGACCCCGATATGCGGCACGAAGGCGGCGTCGAACTGGATCTCGCCGTCGATCAGGAGGTCGGACCGCCCGGCTTTCACGATTGCGGTGGCCTCGACCACGCGGTTGACCCGCTCATGGCGGGCGCTGCCCATGGTCGAAAAG
>JBPCWF010000537.1:0-8509 GCA_051009775.1 Hyphomicrobiales bacterium
TCGCGCGTCTACTTCCCGGTCTATGTCGACGGCGCCGGTCTGTCCATGGGCGACATCCACTGGTCGCAGGGCGATGGCGAAATCACCTTCTGCGGTGCCATCGAAATGGCCGGCTGGATCGATATCGGTGTCGATATCATCAAGGGAGGCGTTGCCAAATACGGCATCACCAACCCGATCTTCAAGCCGAGCCCGGTCGAACCGAACTATTCGGACTATCTCATCTTCGAGGGCGTCTGCGTCGACGAGCATACCGGCGATCAGCATTACCTGGATGCGACCGTCGCTTACCGGCGGGCATGCCTGAACGCGGTCGAGTATCTCAAGAAGTTCGGATATACCGGCGAGCAGGCCTACATGATCCTCGGCACCGCCCCGGTCGAAGGGCGCATCAGCGGCATTGTCGATATTCCCAACGCATGCTGCACCGTTGCGATCCCGACCGAGATCTTCGAATTCGATATCCGGCCCAACAAGTCCGGCCCGACGCAATCGGTACCGCAGGGCATCGACGCGGCACGTTGCAGCTGATCAGAGCCACACAATCCAGCGGGGCACGGCCACGGCCGTGCTCCGCTCTTCCCGGTGGCTCCAAGCTTCCGTGATGACGGTATCACTGCCGCCGGCGGCGGCAGCGAGATGCGCGGAGCCACGCGACAGACTGGAGGACAATATCATGCTGTTAGGACTGGCGTTGCTCTATGTCGGAGCCGTTCTGTTCTTGAACGGCCTTTGGCTCATGGGCCATATCGGCGACCGTGAGATCCCGGTGATCAACATATTCTCCGGCGGCCTCACATTGCTTGTTGCCTTGTATCTCGCGTTCGGACCCGGTGCCGACGCAGCCTCGATCAAGGCCGCGGCACTCACCCTTCTCTTCACGTTCACCTATCTCTGGGTGGCCTATAACCGGTTTCACGATGTCGATGGCCGCGGGCTGGGCTGGTTCAGCCTTTTTGTCGCGATCACCGTGGTACCGATCGCTTTCGAAACCCTGGCCGGGGCGTCGACGACCTGGGATGTCTGGTTCGGCCTTTGCTGGGCGGCCTGGGCGGTTCTGTGGTTCATGTTCTTCCTGTTGCTGGCGCTCAAAAAACCGATTGCCAAGGTAACCGGAGCCGTTACCAGCGCAGAAGGCGTTCTGACCGGCTGGTTGCCGGGCTATCTGCTGCTGCAGGGCGTGATGGGCCCTGCGGCAACTACGGCCGCCACAGCGGGGGCAGGATAAATGCGCCGGCCCGTTAAACTTCCCGAATTGGGTTTCCGCGTTTCGGTTTGGGCGGAAACGCGGCAGGCGCATCGACAAGCGAGGTGATCCAAATGCCTATGTACGAATACATGTGCATCGAGTGCGGCCCATTCACAGAGATCCGGAGCATGAGCGGTTGGTCTGATCCTACTGACTGTCCCGAATGTGGGCGTCGCTCAGAACGTACCATCAGCGCCCCGCAGATCTTGAACATGAACCCGCATAATCGAATCGCACATCAGCGGAATGAAAGAAGCGCCGAAGAGCCTCGGATGGTTACGAAGAAGCAGCACGATCATGCGGCGTGCGGGCATGGTCATGCGCATAAGCATCCGGGCAGCGCGCACAAGCACGGTCCATCGCGCCCCTGGATGATCGGCCACTAGTTACCGGGCGGCATTGCTGTTCCCCTCCCCCGCCTCCGCAGCGGGCGCTCAGGCGTCCCTGCGGAGGTTGCCGCTTCTGAAACGATGCGATTGCGATCGGCAAAGGGTGCCACCGGCAGAGCAAACAGACAGGGGTTGCGCCGCACCATGTTAAGAGAGCTGATGGCCGTTGGAGCCGGTGGCGCTGCCGGAGCGATCGCACGTTATCTGGTCTATCTTTCCGCCACGCACATTTTCGGGCACAGCTTCCCCTACGGCACCTTGATCGTAAACATTTTCGGCTCGCTGCTCATGGGCATCCTCATTGAGACACTGGCTCTCGCCTGGAACGTTTCGAACGAACTCCGTCTGTTCATGGTCGTAGGCGTTCTGGGCGCGTTCACGACGTTCTCAACCTTCCCATTGGACTTCGCGGTGTTGTACGAGCGCGGCCGATGGGAGCTTTGCACGCTGTACGTCTCGGTGTCGGTAGTGTGTTCGATCGGTGTCCTGTTCTTGGGGATGCATGCAACCCGAGGGTTCCTGGCGCCGGAGTTATGACCTGGACCTCAACCTGCTGGAGGTGGGGGAGCGGCAAGGCGCCTCAGAACATGTTGAACCGTTCTACCAAGGCGATCAGGTCGGCTTGTCGGTGCATGCCCACCTTGCCGTATATGTTGCGCATGTGCGTTCGCGCCGTGTTCCTGGTAATGCCCAAATGTTCAGCGGCCTCGAACAGGCCGCGGCCTTCGAGCAGAAGGCCGATCAACCGAGCCTCCGCTTTGGTCAGACCAAAAGCCAGTTGGAATGTTTCGATACCATCGGAGACGGTCGCCTGCGGGTCTTTGATCGCAATCGCAACCGTAGACTCTTGATGCCCGCCTGTTTCGGAGTGTTTGCTCCCGACAGGATAGAGCACGCAGATCAATGGCAGGCGCCCGGGGCCTCTGGGAACGAGGCAATGCGCACCCGCCACCGGCGCCGATTGCTCATGGGCACGGTCGGCCACCTTGGCGATCGATCTCCTGAGGTGTTCGGTGGCGCCGGGCAAGCTTGTGGCAATCGTGCCGTCACGTCGCAGCAGAACGCCGCTTTCGTCGGCCATGAGCTCGACGGCGGCCTGGTTCCTGAAGTGGACAAACCCCTTACGGTCCACCCGCAGCATGGCGACCGGAAGCAGGTCCATGAAACCGACCAGGCTGGTATGGCTCGTGCGATCGCGGATAAGCGATGATCGAAGCCCCAACGAACGCCTGAAATGGGGCAGCAGATGCTCAAAAGCAACTTTCTGACCGGCGTTGAATGCGGCATCGGTTGCCGGACGGACCAGGCAAATCCAACTGACCCGGGCGGCTTCATGTGAAATCACGCCGGTCAGTTGAGTCGGAACCGCTGCGCCGACCGCACAGGGCTGAGCGCATCCAGCCGCCGTTTCCGACAGAATCACAGATCCGTTCGAGCCGTGTCCGTTCAATCGAGTGCGATGAGGCGCAATCTCCGGCATGGTGCCCGACCACGTGCGTTCGGCCGCGAACTCACCCCAACCGTCGATGCTGTATTCGTGGCGCAGAGAGCTCTCCTTCAGGGTGAAGTCGTGCTGCAGGAGTCCGCCCGCAGCCGCCCCAAAGTAATCGCAAAGCTCGGCAAGGAAACCGCACCACCCGCAGTCACCCGAGCTATCGAAAGCGGCTTCATATGATGAAGCCACCAGCGCTTCGATATTGTGAGGGTTTGCTTCGTCGACTCGCCGCATTGTCGATGCTCTGAACAGGTCCGCATATCGGGATCGTCCGTGCGGGCCGGACGGTACTGTGCAGGACTTTATCAGGCGGCTGTCATCGGTCCATTTGCCTTGGGTGCAGTTTTGTAAAGATTTGTAACTCTCGCAAAGTTTTGATTCCCAAAATTGTTGCATCTGATTGATCGTACTGGTGCTAGGAGTCTGACATCTGCAACCCTGACGAGGGGACCGATCCGGACCGACCGATGGAGGCCCGATACCTGGAATCTGGGCACGCTGAGCCGCAGAGAAGCACCAAGTCGACACATATCCTTATTGTCGACGACGATCCGTTATTGTGCCGCATGCTCAAACGCTTTCTGAGTTCGGAAGGATTTGCCGTCGATGCCGCGCCGACGGGCCGCGCCATGTGGCGCAGCTTGAAGAAGCACCGGTGCGACCTTGTGATTCTCGACCTGGGCTTGCCCGGTGGCGAAGACGGATTTTCGCTTGCCCGCGCTTTGCGTGCGGACTCCGATCTTGCGTTGATCATCCTGACGGGCAAGAGCGACAACGTCGACAAGGTTGTCGGATTGGAACTGGGTGCGGACGACTACGTAACCAAGCCGTTCGAGCCCCGCGAGCTGCTTGCCCGGATTCGGAGCGTCCTGCGGCGCTCGGGAGCTGCCCGGCATGAGCTGTCCCTGCCGCGCCGCGAGCAAAAGAGCATCGAATTCTCCGGGTGGACGCTCAACCTGGATCGGCGCGAACTTCTATCGCCATCCAACGCGCCAGTTGAGTTGACGACGCACGAGTTCGACCTGCTGGCGTCTATCGCCCAGCGCCCCGGCCTCGTGCTCTCGCGCGAAGAGATTCTCGAGGTGATCGCCAATCGCCGCTGGCAGCCTTACGACCGCAGCATCGACGTTCTGATCGGTAAGCTGAGACGCAAGCTCAATGACGACCCGCGCAGCCCGCAGTTCATCAAGACGGTCCGCGGCGTTGGCTACATGTTTGCGCCGGCCATTAAACATGAGCCGTTCCAGGAGTGACACCGGGCGCCCGGCAGTTTCCCGCAGTCCGCTTCTGCTTATGACAGACGCTCATTTTCAGCGTGACCCAGGGCGAGCCCGACCTCGCGGGCGAGGTCCTCTTTCAGGAACGGCTTTCTGACCAGTCTGATCGGATCGACGGTGTTGCGACCGCGCAACAAAGGGTCCTCGGCGTAACCGGACGTATAAAGGACTTGCAAGTCCGGGCTGATTTGCCTGGCGGCGGCTGCCAGTTCGAAGCCATTCAGTTCGCGCGGCAGGACAATGTCCGTGAAGAGCAGATCGATGTCGGGCGTCGCTTTGAGCAAAGTGAGCGCCACCTCTCCGTCCTCCGCCTCCAGCACATCGTATCCAAGAGCCCGGAGAATACGCCTGGCCATGCGTCGCACGCGGCTGTCGTCTTCGACAAGGAGAATACGTTCGCCCTTGTATGCCGGTTTCCCCGCATCCTCGCCGTCACCAAGGACGCGGTCGATGGCGGCATGCGTACGCGGCAGATAAAGGGTGGCGGAGGTACCCGCTCCCGGAGAGCTGGTGAGCGCGAAATATCCACCAGATTGCTTGGCGAAGCCATAGACCATGCTGAGCCCCAGACCGCTGCCGTGTTTCGCATCCTTGGTCGTGAAGAACGGCTGCACTGCGCGCTCCATGACATCGCCTGTCATACCCGCGCCGGTGTCGCTGACCGTGATCTTTACATAGTCTCCCGGCGGCACCTGGCCGTCGGCGAGTGCCATGCTCCGATCGAGCGTGATGTTCGAGGTTTCAACGCCGAGACGGCCGCCTTCCGGCATCGCATCGCGTGCGTTCAGGGCGAGATTGAGCAGAGCGGTCTCAAACTGCCCGCTGTCAATTTCTATCGGCCAGAGGTCGTCCGGCAGCGATCTTTCGATCTCTATCGTTTCACCGAGAGTGCGCTCCAATATGCGCAGTAAGCCGGACATGAGCTCCCTTGTGTCGATCACCTGGGGATGAAGGGTCTGCCGCCGTCCAAACGCAAGGAGGCGATGGGTGAGCTCCGCCCCGCTTTTTGCCGAGGCCAGCGCGTCTTCGATGAGTTCATTCCTGTCGTCGCTCACGAAACTCTCGTCCCGCAGGAGGCTCAGATTGCCGGAGATCACCGCCAGCAGATTGTTGAAATCATGTGCGATGCCGCCTGTCAGCTGTCCGAGCGCTTCCATTTTCTGGGCTTGGCGCAACTCGTCCTCGGCATGGCGGCGGTCGGTCATGTCCGTACCGATTGTCCCGACACCCATGAGCTGTCCATCGGCATCAAGCACCGGGAAATTCGTCAGCAAGACCGTATGCGTCCGGCCATCGGGAAATGCTATATCGACTTCGTCCTCGACGACGCGACCCTTCCGCAGTTCGTTTTCGTTGGTGATCGCGTATACCCCGGCAAGCTCCGGTGCGAACAACTCGTGGGACGCCTTGCCCTCGGCCCGCGCGCGGCTCATTCCATGCCATTCCTCAAAACGCCTGTTGGCCATGACAAACCGGCCGTCGAGATTTCTCATGGTTATGAGCGACGGCGAATTGTCGATGATTTCGCGCAGGCGCCGATTGACGGCTTCGAGCTGGGTGTTTCTTCGGTGCAGTTGCTGGCGCGCTTTTTCATGCTCCCTGCGTAGCGAGATACGCTCGAAGCAACGCTCCAGCGTGGCGAGCAGATCTTCGGTATAGAACGGTTTGCAGAGATAGTCATAAGCGCCGCGTTGCAGCGCCGAGATAACCGTGTCGACTGACGCATAGGCCGTAATCATGATCGACGTGATCTCGGGATATCGTTCCTGAAACTCGCCGATCAGATCAAGGCCGTTTGTCTCGCCGAGGCGGATATCGATGAGGGCCACGTCAACCTCGGATCTTCCGGCGGCGCGCCGCGCGGCCCGGGCGTCATATGCCGTCTCCGCCCGATAGCCCTCCAGCTCGAGCAGGCGCGCGAGACTGTCCGCAAAGTCGCGGTCATCGTCGACCACGAGAACGCGCTTGTCCGGCAGATCATCGCTACGGCCCGGCCATTCGCCCGTGTCGGACCGGCCTTGTCCGCGAGCTACCGGACGGTCATTTCGAAGGGTCATCGCTTCGGTCCAACGGCAGCCTTATCGTCACTTGGGTGCCCTTTCCCCAGTCACTGTCGATGCCGATCTCTCCATCATGGGCTTCAACGATGCGTTTGACCAGCGGAAGCCCCAATCCGACGCCGAATGCCTTTGTGCTGAACAGGGGCCCGAATATCTTGTCGATATGCTCGGGCTTGATGCCGCGGCCGTCGTCGGACACTTTCAGTTCGAGCAGGCCGTTGTGTCTCGCCGAAGAGATTTCGATCTTACCGCGATGCGGCCCGCCATGCTGCTTCAGCTCTATGGCGTGCTCGGCGTTTTGAACGAGGTTGCTCAGAAGCTGCCGCATCTTTTCCGTGTCGACCGTTGCGGTGGCGTTCGAATTGAGATCGGTATGGAGCGTTACGTTTGACGGCAGCTTCAATTCGTCGATTTCCCTGGCGATCCACTGATCGATTTTCACCGGCTCGGAGCGAACCTTCCTTTCCCTGGAAAACTCCAGCAGGTCCTCGATGATGCGAACACACCGCCAGACGTTTCGCTGCATCCGGTCGAGGTCCCCCTGCACGCTCCAGTCGGATCGTTCAATGCGCCGTCGCAGCACCTCGAGAGTTGACGTCAGGGTGCCCAGGGGATTGCGCAGTTCATGGCTGACCGTCGCGGTCAATTGCCCGATCGCTGCAAGACGTTCGCTCTGCATAAGCTCCTGACGGGTCTCGGTAAGCTGCTCCAGCGACTGCACGAGATCGTGTTCGGCATGCTCGCGGCTTTCGTGTGACAGCACGATCCACCACGCGCCCACGCCGAGGAGCAGCAGCGAAGCGATATAGAGACGAAGCAGGAGACGCGCGCTGTCACCAATGACGAAGTCCGGATCGAGTTCGACCATGCGATAGGCCAGGAGAAACACTGCTGCGGTGACGATGCTCAAGGTCAGGAACACCCCGAGGAATTTCGCCAGCCGTTGACCGATGTCCGGTGGGGCGACGCGCCGCAGGAAACCGTCGTGGCTGGCCAGGACATCGTTCCTCGGATCGCTCACCGGGGATTTGCAGACATCGTGGCAATGCGCGTCGAGACTGCAGCACAAGGAACAAATCGGTCCTTCATAAAACGGGCAGTAGGCCATGTCTTCCGGTTCATACGAATATGCGCAGATCGCGCAGGCCACCACCTCAGCGTCAGCTATCCGGTCCGGAAGGTTGTCGGGCCGGTGAATGTAGTACTTGCCTGCGGTCAGATATCCGATCGCGATCGTGGAAAAGAACGAGACCGTCAACGAAATGACCGCTGCATAGGCCTCGACGAACGGACCGAGAATTCCGGCGAAGGCCATAACCGAAACGACCGACGCAATGGCCATGCCGCCACAGCCGACCGGATTGATGTTGTAGAGATGCGCGCGCTTGAACTCGATATAGGACGGACTGATGTTCAGGGGTTTCAGGACTGTGAGGTCGGCGAATATGGCACCGATCCAGGCAATTGCGACGATCGAATAGACCGCAAGCACGATCTGCAGGGTCTCAAACACGCCAAGCAGCATCAGGAACAGCGAAATGATGATGTTGAACACCAGCCACACAACGCGGCCGGGGTGGTAGTGCGTCACGCGCGAGTAGAAGTTGGACCACGCCAGGGAGCCGGCATAGGCGTTGGTCACGTTGATCTTGATCTGCGACACGAGGACAAAGATCGTCGCCACCGTCAAGACGATCCATGCATCCCCGCTCATGAACTGATAGGCGACGATGTACATGTGGATCGGTTCGATCGCGTCGACATAGGCGAGGCCGCTGTTGATCGCAATGACGGCGAGCAGACTTCCCGCCAAGATCTTCAGTCCGCCGACCACGACCCAGCCGGGTCCGGCGCAGATCACCGCGGCCCACCAGCTGCGCCTGTTGGCGTCGGTCTTGTTCGGCAGGAAGCGCAGGTAGTCGACCTGCTCGCCGATCTGAACCACCAGGGAGAACAGCACTCCCGTAGCGGCGCCGAAATAGAGATAATGGAATTCGTTGGAGTCGGCGCGGTTTCCGACGAACGACACCCATTCGGAC
>JBPCWF010000538.1:0-7429 GCA_051009775.1 Hyphomicrobiales bacterium
GCCGAGCGAGAAGTAGTCCTTGCCTTCGGCAAGCGCGTCGCCGTCGAGCAGAACCTGGTCGTTGCCGCCATTGCGGTCGCAGCGGCAATACCGCGGATGCTGGCCGCCAGTGACGAAATCGATGTAATAGGCATGAGCCCCGTCGGGCGCCGGCACCGACGAGTCGTCCTCCTTGATCCGCCCCTTCATCTCGTCGAACAGGGTGGCCTGCAGCTTTTCTGTATCCGCCAGCGTGGCCGCCGTGTAGGCATTTTCCGCCTCGAGATGGGTGCGGATGTCCGCCGCCAGCGCCGACGGATCGCGCATCACCTCCTGCCAGTTGTCGGCGCGGAGCCAGGCATATTCGTCGTCGCGGACGATGCCGTGCATCGTCGTTTCGTGCTGGCGTTTCTCGGCCTTGGGCGCCGCCGCCCCTGGTGCCGGCGCTGAGCTGTCATTCATCGGCGTCGGACGCCATCTTGAGTGCGGTGCCGTTCATGCAGTAGCGCAGGCCGGTCGGCTGGGGACCGTCCGGAAACACGTGCCCCAGATGCGCGTCGCAGGTCGCGCACCGGACCTCCGTGCGGACCATGAACAGCTTGCGGTCCTGATGTTCGATGACCGCATCGGCCGCGACCGGCTCGTAAAAGCTCGGCCAGCCGGTGCCGGAATCGAACTTCGTGCCGGATGTGAACAGCGGGCTGCCGCAGCACACGCAGGCATATGTGCCCTCGGTCTTGTCGTTCCAAGAAGGGTGTGTAAAGGCGCGCTCCGTGCCTTCCTGCCGGGTCACGTAATACTGGTCCGGCGTCAGCTGCTCGCGCCATTCGGCGTCCGATTTCTCGACGCGTTTATGGCCGTGGGTCGTTTTCATTGTCTCTGTCATGTGCGTTCACTCGTAAAACAGGGTGATGGTCTCCGCGACCAGTGCCGGTCTAGATGCTCCGTCGATCTCAATGGTTACACTCGAAATGGCCCGCATGGCTCCGTCTCCCACAACCGCCTTGAGCAAACTGAGGCGCCCGCGAAGACGGGACTGCACGGGAACCGCATTGGTGAACCGTATCTTGTTTGCCCCATAGTTGATCGCTCGGGTCACGGACTCGATCGTAAATATCTCATGTATGAACTTGGGGACCAGAGACAAAGTCAAATAGCCGTGTGCGATGGGGTCCATGTCCAGTTGCGAGCGTGTCCGCTCGGGATCCACGTGGATCCACTGATGATCTTCGGTTGCCGCGGCAAATCTGTCGATACGGTCCTGCGTGATCGTCAGCCAGTCGCTGACGCCGATTTCAGTGCCTTGATGCTGGGAAAACTCAGAAAGTGACTTGAACCGGCGCATTGCATGCTCCTGGGGCCGAACCGCGGGGCGTCGCGGCTGCTGCCGGACCGCACGGACACTCCGCTTTTCAAAGCGGAGTTTTGGCGGTTTGTAAACCCGTTCGTGTGCTTCTCTAAGATTTTAGGCAATATCAAAGCGATGTTCATTCAATTCATCGGAAAATTTATCGTCTATTACTCTCAAATAATAACCTAATTCGACTCAATATTTGCTGACCAGATAACGTATAACTTAAATACTTTGTCGTATAACAACAATAACGACAAAAGGGCAGGTCGAAATGACACTGGAAAATAGTGCATCGGAGCATGTTGCGCCCAGTGAAGACGGGGCGCAACTCAGAAAGTTCGGCGACACAACTCCCACAACCACGGTTGGGCGGGCAGTTCCGGCCGCAACGGTTGGTGCCGTGCCGCCAGCCTCCATGGTTGGAGCGGCGACGCCGGCCGCGCTGGTTGCGGGTGTCCCGCTGCCTGCGGCGGCGGAGGATGAAACGCCTTCCATACCGGATGAAGACGTACCGCCGGCCACGATGGTTGAAGCGTCAACACCGGCCGCGCCGGTCGAGGCCGCGCCACCGGAGCCGATGATTGAGCGTAAGATTCCGGCCGTGCCGGTTGAGGCCGCGGTGGCGGCCGAGGTTGCAACCCCGGCGGCGACGGCTGAATTGGCCGTGCCGGCCGCTGCGGTGGAAGACGAAACCCCCGCCGCGACGGTCGAGGCCGAATTTCCGGTCACGCCTGCAGGGGCCGCGTCCCCGGCGGCGCCGGTCGAGACTGCGTCCACCGTCACGGCATTTGGAGAAGCAACTCCAGTCAACGCGGTCGAGGACGGGGCTTCTGTCGAATCGGACGAGGACGAGTTGCCGCCAGCCGTGTTTGGCAAAGCAACACCGGCCGCGGCGATCGAGAACGCGGTTCCGGCCGAAACGGACGAGGATGCGGAGCCGCCAGCCGTGTTCGGAAAAGCGACACCGGACAGCGCGATAGCGAATGCGGTTCCGGCAGAAACGGACGAAGATGCGGAGCCGCCGGCCGTGTTTGGGAAAGCAACACCGGCTAAGGCGATCGAGAGCGCGGTTCCGGCCGAAACGGACGAGGATACGCTGCCGCCGGCCGTGTTTGGGAAAGCAACACCGGCCGTCGTGGCCGGGATAGAGGCTCCGGCCGAAACGGATGAGGTTGCCCCTGCGACCACGGCGTTCGGCAACGCTGCTCCGACCACGGAGGCCGAAAACGCGGCTCCGGTGATAACCAACAAGCTTGCGCCCGCGGCGGCGCCGCTTGAAGCT
Source organism: Hyphomicrobiales bacterium (assembly GCA_051009775.1). Taxonomy (GTDB): domain Bacteria; phylum Pseudomonadota; class Alphaproteobacteria; order Rhizobiales; family JAJFHB01; genus JBPCWF01. Next base: position 2,616 of record JBPCWF010000538.1, read on the forward strand.
GCGCCTGTAGTTGCGACGGTTGAGGAAGCGACTCCGGCCGCAATGACCGAAGACCCTGCTCCTGCAACGGCGGTTGAAGCTGCCCCCGCGGCCATACCGGTCGTTGAGGCAGTTCCGGCAGAGACGGTTGAAGCCTTGGCCCCGAACCCTGATGCCGGGGAAGGTTCGCCGACTGCGGACGCCGCCCCGGCTGAGGATGCCGCCCAGGCTGAAGGTGCCGCCCCGGTTGAGGGTGCCGCACCGGCGGAGCAAGACTCACCGGCAAAGGCCGCCGCTCCGGAAGAGGAGGACTCTTCGACTGAGGACGCTGCTCCGGCTGAGGAAGACGCGCCGGCAGAGGAGGCCTCACCGGCTGAGGACGCCGCTCCGGCTGCAACGGCCGAAGATGAAGATTCCGCCGCGCCGGCCGGTCACACGGATGACAGCCCGGCCGGCTGCGACGACGAGACGGTTCGCTCGTTGATGGACATGCTGATCATGCCGGACGGGATGATCCAGCCCCAGGAACGCGCGTTTGCGGTCGATCTGCTTCAGCAGGTCATCGACGATGCGTCAATGGACAGCAAGCGGGCTTTGTGCGAACGGCTGGCCAACATGGCCGATGCGCCGGAGCGGCTTGTTTCGCGGTTCCTGCAACATGCGGAGATATCGATTGCCGCGCCGCTGCTGCAGCGTGCGACCTGTGTCTCGGACAGCGAGCTGATGGTCGTCGTCGAAGCCGGCGATCCGAAGCGGTGCCAGCTCATCGCCAGCCGCCAGCAGCTCTCCGGCGTCGTCGCCAGTGCACTGGCCAAGTCGTCCGATGTGACGGTGCTCCTGGAACTGGCGCAAAATCCGTGCGTGCACCTGGCGCAGGAGGCGGTCGACCATCTCACCGAACACGCCCGGTCCGTACCGGACCTGATCGAACCGCTCGTCATGCGGCCGGAAATGACCACGGCGCACGCGCTTCACCTGTTCTGGTCGATGGGCGCAAAGCACCGCGCCTATACACTCGGCCGCTTCCTGACCGACGTCCACGTCCTGCCGCAGGTGCTTGTCATGTCCGGCGCGAGCGGCGCGATGATCTCCAAGGCGTTGCAGAACAGCGATCAGCCGCAGGCGGCAGAGGCCGCGCCGGCCGACGTCCATAAGCCCAATCGGGAAAAGGTGGCCGAACTGCTTGCCGCGATGGATCAGGGGGCGGCGGACGACATTGCCCGGCTGATCGCCGAACATGCGGGACTGTCCCGCGAAACCGCGACCCGGATCGCGGATGACGAAGGCGGTGAGGCGCATGTGGTCGTCTGCAAGGCGCTCGGCGCCTCCAGATTTGCCTTCGCCGATGTTTGTCAGAAGCAGATCGCGGCGGGCGCGCCGCCTGCGAGCGTCGAAGCGCTCCAGATTCTGTTCGATACGCTGTCTTTCAACCAGGCCCGCATGGCGCTGACCTACTGGGATTGGCACACGAATCGTCTCGGCCCCTACGCAGCCTTTCCGGGCCCGGATATGACCACCGCGCAGGATTCGTCTTAGCACCGTTCACCGAACCTGCCCTCGGTGATGAAGGGTCGGCCACGCGAGCAAAACTCCGCGGCCGGCCCTTCGCTTTTCTGGGTGTTCCGGCTCCGCCATGCCGTTGGCGCACACCGGATTTTCTGGTGACCGCGCGCCGTGGCGTGTTGCCCAATCGGCCGTTCTTCGTTAACACTCTGTTAACCATAGCTCACTAACGACGGTGAGCGGGATGCGGTGATGCGCGGAGCGAGGGCGCGCATCGGCAAGTGCGAGGGGGAACCGGTGGCATGCGAACACTCAGCCTGGGGTGCGCCCTGTTCGTTTTCTGGCTGCTGTTGTCCGGTCACTACACCGCTCTTCTCCTGACCATCGGAACTCTCTGCTGCGTCGGCATCGTCGCCCTGGCGCTTCGCATGTCGGTGGTCGACGATGAGGGCCATCCGATCCATCTTGCGCTCGGTGCGCTGACATACTGGCCCTGGCTGCTGTTCGAGATCGCCAAGTCCTCCTGGGGCGTCACGCGTCTCATTCTGGATCCGCGACTGCCGATATCGCCGACCCTGGTGAAAGTCCGGGCCGGCCAGAAAACCCGCATCGGCGTCAACATCTACGCCAACTCGATCACGCTGACACCGGGGACGATCTCGGTCGAGGTCGAGGGCAACGACATCCTGGTTCATGCCATCACCGAAGGCGGTGCGGAGGAATTGTCCGAGGGGCAGATGGACCGCCGGGTATCGGCATTCGAGGGCAACGCGTGATGTTCACCATCGCCGCCATAGCCGTCGTCATGGCTCATATTTTCGCGGTCGCCCGGGCGCTGAAAGGGCCAACGGTGTTCGATCGCCTGTTGGCTGCAAACACCATCGGTGTCGCTGCAATCCTGCTTCTGGCGGTTGTCGGTTTCCTCACTGACCGGCCCGAGTTTCTCGACATCGGCATCACCTATGGCCTGCTCAATCTGATCGGCACTCTGGCGGCCCTGAAGTTCTTCCGCTACGGCGACCTGAGCCATTCGGGCGAAGAGGAGAACGCGGACTGATGATCGAGTTGCTGCCCGATATTCTGAGCTGGCCGTTCATGCTTGCGGGCAGTTTTTTCTATCTGGTCGGTTCGGCCGGATTGTGGCGTATGCCCGATGTGTTCACGCGCATGCACGCCACCAGCATCAGCGATACCTTCGGCGCCGGCCTGCTGCTCGTCGGCATGATGATCCAGGCCGGGTTCACATTGGTGACCGCCAAGCTGCTCGTGCTGCTCATCATCCTGCTCTACACCGGCCCGGTCGCGACCCATGCGCTGGCGCGCGCCGCGCGGTTCGCCGGCGTTGAACCGCAGCTGCATGACGACAAGAAGGGGGGCAAGTCATAGAAGCGCTGATCAACATGGTTCTCTTGACCCTGATGGCGGCCGTGACGGTCGGCATTGTGCGTCTGCGCAACCTGTTCGGCGTGGTCGTGCTCTCGGGCATTTACAGTTTCATGATGGCGAGCGTGCTGATTGTCCTCGATGCGGTCGATGTGGCGATGACGGAAGCCTCCGTCGGCGCCGGCATCTCCACGGTGCTGATGCTGACCGTTCTGTTCCTGACCAAGAGCCGGGAATCGGTGCCCACCCATACTCCGATCCTGCCTTTCATCGTCGCCATGGTCACCGCAGCCGCGTTGCTCTACGGCACCATCGACCTGCCGCCGTTCGGCGCCGCGGATACCGTAGTCCATCAGCATGTCGCGCCGACCTACCTGACGGAGTCGGTCGAAAAGACCACCGTTCCCAATGTCGTCACCGCGGTTCTGGCCAGTTATCGCGGCTATGACACGCTTGGCGAGGTCACGGTGATTTTCACGGCCGGCATTGCCGTTCTCATGCTGTTGGGCGGCCGCCGGCGCCGCGGCAAGAGCGGCGATCAGGCCTGAGCACCAAGGGGAATCCATGAAGCTCGACCTGATACTGCGCGTTGCGACCAAGCTTCTCCTGCCGTTCATTCTGCTGTTCGGGCTTTACGTGCAGTTCCATGGAGATTACGGCCCGGGCGGAGGCTTTCAGGCCGGGGTCATCTCGGCGGCGATGGTGATTCTATATGCCATAACCTTCGGTCTGGAGGCGGCCAAGCGGATCGTGCCGCCTGCGGTCGTCGTGCCGATGATACCACTGGGCGTTCTCATCTTCGCCGGCACCGGCGTGGCGACCATGCTGCTCGGCGACAACTACCTCGCCTATAATGCGCTTGACCATCACGACCCGGCCCACGGCCAGCATCTGGGAATTTTGATCGTTGAGTTTGGTGTGCTGGTCACCGTGGCCGGAACCATGACCGCGCTGTTCTACGCCTTCGCCGGACGGGGGCGCTGATGGCGCTGCTCGAGCAGATCGTCGCCCACTACAATCACTGGGTCACCATTTTCCTGATGGTGGCCGGGCTCTACATCGTGGTCGCGCGCGGCAACATGGTGAAGAAGCTGGTCGGCCTGGCGCTGTTCCAGACCTCGGTCTATCTGCTCTACATCACGCCGGGCAAGATCCTGGGCGGCACGGCGCCGATCCTCGATCCGAAGTTCCAGGTCTATTCGAACCCCCTGCCGCATGTGCTGATACTGACCGCGATCGTGGTCGGTGTGGCGACGTTTGCGCTTGGGCTGGCGCTCGTGGTGCGCATCAACGAGGCCTACGGCACCATTGAGGAAGACGAAATCTTCCCCGAGAGCGAGGACGGCTGATGAGAGAGCAGCTCCCCGCGCTGCAGGTGGTGATTCCGTTGCTCGGCGCGGTGTTTTGCGCCTTGCTGCGCCGCGGCCCGATCTGCTGGGCGATTGCGCTCGGCGTCAGCTGGACGCTCGCCGTCGTGTCGGTGCTGCTCCTGCTGCAGGTGCTCGACAGCGGCCCGATTTCCTACGCAATGGGCGGCTGGGCGCCGCCCTGGGGCATCGAATACAGGGTCGATGCCCTGAGCGGTTTCCTGCTGGTGCTGATCTCCGTGATCGGCGCAATCATCATGCCCTATGCGCAGACCAGCGTGAGCGACGAGATCGAGGAGCACAACCAGGGTTGGTTTTACACCATGTACCTGCTGTGCCTGGCCGGGCTGCTTGGCATCGCGATCACCGGCGATGCGTTCAACGCCTTCGTGTTCCTGGAGATATCGTCGCTTTCGACCTATGCGATGATCGCTCTGGGCAAGGATCGCCGGGCGCTGCTCGCGGCCTACCAGTACCTGATCATGGGCACCATCGGGGCGACCATGTACGTCATCGGCGTCGGTCTTCTGTATTCCATGACCGGCTCTCTCAATCTGGTCGATATCTCGGCAAGGTTGGCCG
>JBPCWF010000539.1:0-3282 GCA_051009775.1 Hyphomicrobiales bacterium
ACATAACGATCCGCGTTTCAGGCGCCCAGCCGTTTGAAGATCACCACCTCGCGCCAACGACCCGATAAAGATCAGATGAGGAGCTCGCAACGGCCTCGCAGCGTGTGGGAAGACGAACTAATCGTGGAGTGCTATGCAGCGCACTTCAATGCTCCAGCGATCAGGTGCGTCCGGCGGCTGCGTCAGGTCCTCGAAGGCGCTGTGGAAACTGAATGTGCACGGGGCGCCCGGGCTCATCGCATCCGCGTTCGTGCCCTGCGAGCGGGCTAATTCTCCAGCCGAGTCCCACTGCTTTATCAAAAGCGCTTCGTCGCGGGTCAGGGCGGAGTAGAAGTACCACTGATGGTCGTCAGAGTGTTTCGCATAGTAGTTCTCGCCGATCCGATCGGTGTAGTGGATCTCGAAAACCACCAGATCGTCAGGATGCACGCTGGCCGCGTCGCAAAGCGCAAGCGGATGCGCGGCAACCGGCTCGCAGGCTATGTTTCGCCAGAGATTGATGATCGCGAACCGGCCTGAATCGAGAACACGCTCTACATCTGCCTCGTCGAGAAGCGTTTCGCCATCGGCAAGCAGGGTGCGGTATGTGTCGTTGCTGGTCGGCGGCCTGCCCAGGTCACGCAGCCGCTGCGGTGCGCTGGTCAACGTGTAATCGCCGTGCACCATGTGCAACGGCGGCTGGACCTGCTGCCCGCCCTCGATATGGCGCTGGCTCTGATTGCCGGAGACCGACCGTACATTATGGTCGAAGGCCGCGACGATGCTCGCGCCGCTCGCCGCCCGGATGATGTCGGTGCATTGCGGGTAGTAGCGGCGGACGACCTGGTCGTGGTCGAGAAAGTCGATACTGCGACCAGCCATGGGACGTTCGAGCATTTCGAACCCGTTGGCCTCAAGCGTGAGACGCTGCGGCCCCGCCAGGCGTCGTGCGTCATGAACCGGCATCTGCCATTGTTTCAGATCGGCGCCCTCCCAGCGGCTGTCATTGCCGCTGCCGTCCCGGCGGGTGAACACCTTGCCGTTGCGGTAGAGCGAACTATCCGTGGACGCCGCCAGGTAGGTGAACTCTCCGGTCCGAGCGACGTCGGTCTGTACTCTTGATGCCATACTCTCGGGAACACCTCACCCGGGCGGTTCGCGCATCGAGGTGCGCCCTTGCCGTCGACAAGGGCGCGCTGTCAAGCGGCGGTACAGGGTACGTCTAGCCCTCAACCTGCGCTATGTAATCGTCATTCTCGTCCAGGTGTGGAATTCCACGGTTATGGCCGCCATAGGCCTCCGTGCCCTTCAACACGGCGGTCCTGCGGTTGAACTCAACCTTCATCTCGCCGGCCATTACTTTTTTGATCGTGTCGTACTGCCATTCGCTCACGGCCTTGCTGGCCGGCCGGGCGGACATCCTCTCGAACCATGCCGTGATCCGGGAGTGCTTGTTCCAGACCTTGTCCGAAATGATGTTGCCGGCGTCGTGGGAAACCAGCTCGTGGAAGGCGGCAAGATCCGCATAGCTGACCTCGTTGCCGCACACATAGTCGCCGTCCTTGAGCCAGTAGTTCTCCAGGACGTCCATCGACTCATACAACACGTGATAGCCCTTGCGCCGCTCCGCGGTGAAGTCCTTATCCGCGCCGTAAATCATCGGTGCGAAGATGGTCCAGTGGAACGCTCCGCCTCCGAGGCGGAGCGTGTAGGCGTACCATTGCACGAACTGGTTGATCTTCGTTCGTTCCAGCAACGTGGACCCGAACCAGTGGCTGGGACAGTCGAACTTCTCGTTCAGATACCGCCCGATGGCCACGTTCTCCCACACTTTCAAATCGCCATCGACGAGGATCGGAACCTGCCCGGTGGGATTGTACGTGTCCCTGAACTCCTGCGTCTCGTTGATATTTGTGGTGATGTCGACGATTTCATCTTCAAAGGGAATGTCGTTCTCAATCAGGAATTGTCGTGCCGCGCGACACGGCTGGGACGCGGGGTGGTGCAGGTAACGCAGTTTCGTGCTCATGGGGGTTTCCTCGCTGCCTAAGGGTGGATTTTGTTTTTGTCGATCCACTCCGATTGTCGTTTACGCCTGTCATGGCTGGGATTGACCGGGTGGACAGGGGGCCTCACCGCCTTCGGCCCGGCATTCAATTCCGAGCAAAGATTAACAATGCTGAACATTTCTTGTCAATCAAACGACAGGAAAGTATATGATTGCTCAGGTGAATGGGGATGAGTCCTGCCAGGATGTCCAGGCCACTTCCAATAGCAGCCGAAGGCTTTTCGGCTACCCGCGGCCTCATCCCATGATGCGGTTCGATGTATTTCCTGGCAGGGACCGCCGCGCTCCGATTGGCTCGGATATTTCGCGGCGTGAAAAGGAACTGGCGAGGTTTTCTTGGTGACGACACGGCCCGACCCGAATTCGGATCTCCTGAACATCAAGGAGGCGGCCGCCCTGTTGAAGGTCAGCGAGGCGTCTTTGCGACGCTGGACCAATGCGGGCCGGCTGGCCTGCCTGCGCCTGGGTGCCAAGCGCGAGCGCCGGTTCCGGCGCGAGGACCTGATGGCGTTTCTCGAGGACCGCGAGGCGGCTGCCGCACCTGCGGTGCCCACGAGCGTCCGCCCGACCGAGGTTTTGCTGGAAGGTATCGCCATCGAATACGGCAACCACATCTGCACCCTTTATGAGAACGATCTCGGCCGGCTCAAATGGTCGGTTCCCTTCCTGGCTGATGGACTCCGCAATGGCGATGGCTGCTTTCTGATCGCCACCAAAGCGGTTCGCGATGAAATTCTCGGCCACATAAGCGAGGTTTGGGATGGCGTGGCGCAGGCCCTGGACCAAGGCCAGCTCGTTCTGTGCGACGGCATAGCCGACGGCGAAGCCATGTGCCGGTTTGTGGAGCACAGCCTCGTCATGGCGACCCGTTCAGGCATGCGGTCCTTCAGGCTGCTTGGCGACATGACCTGGTGCGTACGTCTGGGCATGACCTACGAAGAGCTGATGGCGTACGAGGCCCGCTACAACTTCGACATTGCGCGCCGGTTCCCGCTGGTCAGCGTCTGCCAATATGACGTGCGCGAGTTCTCCGGCTCCGCCGTCCTGAATGCGCTGAAATCCCACGAGGACACCTTCAACTACCCGCTTTCCCGGTTCCTGGCGCTGTAGCCGGGAGTTCGCTTTGCCCGATCCTTGGTCGCCGGCAGGGGGTTGCTGACGACAGGCGGAAGTTCAAGAAGTCCAACTTGTCGACAGGCTGCACCGGTTCGGCCGCAACGTCTCAATTGGGTTGC
>JBPCWF010000540.1:0-5106 GCA_051009775.1 Hyphomicrobiales bacterium
CCAGGCTCGCCTTGCCCTCGCGCAGGCTCTTGACCTCGGTGCCCTGCAGCTCGATGCCGGCCTCGAAAACCTCCTCGATCGCGAAGTTGAACCGGGCCTTGCGATTGTCGGCGACGATCTTGCGGCCGGTCTCCTTGTCCTTCTTCTTGCTCACTCGGCGGCTTCGGAGTGACTGTCGGCGGCAATCAGGCCGGCATGGGCCATCGCCGCGCGCACCATCGCACGGGTGCTCTCCATCGGCTCGACCAGGGGCAGTCTCACGTCAGGCTGGCACAGGCCGAGCACGCTTGCGGCATATTTGACCGGCGCCGGGCTCGCCTCGGCGAACAGCGCCACATGGAGCGGCAACAATTTGTCCTGGACCGCCAGCGCACCGGCGAAGTCGCCGGCCAGACAGCATTCCTGGAATTGGGCGCAGAGCGCCGGCGCCGCGTTTGCGGTCACCGATATGCAGCCATGGCCGCCATGGGCCATGAGCGCGAGCGCGGTTGCGTCTTCGCCCGAGAGCTGAATGAACTCAGGTCCCATGGCATGGCGCTGCTTGCTGACCCGCGCCACGTCGGCGGTGGCGTCCTTGACGCCGACAATGTTGGGCAGCTCGAACAGGCGCGCCATGGTGTCGACCGACATGTCGACCACCGAGCGGCCGGGAATGTTGTAGATCAGGATCGGCAGGGCCGTGGCCTCGCTGATCGCCTTGAAATGCCGGTAGAGCCCTTCCTGCGTCGGCTTGTTGTAATAGGGCATGACCACGAGCGCGCCGTCGGCGCCGGCCTGCTCGGCCGATTCGGTCAGCGACACCGCTTCCGCCGTGCTGTTCGAGCCGGTGCCCGCAATTACCGGCACGCGGCCGTCCGCCGCCTCGATGCACAATGCCACAACCCGCTCATGCTCGTCATGCGACAGGGTCGGCGATTCGCCCGTCGTGCCGACCGGCACCAGTCCATGCGAGCCCTGCTTGATCTGCCAGTCGACAAACCGTTGAAACGCGTCTTCGTCGACCGCCCCGTCCCGCATCGGCGTGATCAGCGCCGGGATCGATCCCTTGAACATCATCTGACTTCCCTCAAATGTCGGAGCCGTATCACTGTCGCCGGGTACTGGGGCGACACTGCGGCTCTTTGTGCCAACATAGCCAGATTTCCAGCCCTGCGGCAAGACAACACGGTGTCTAGCGTTAAACCACAGCCACATTTTGCCCTTATGAGAGGCGCTCGCGTGAGCGGTTGCGGCATACGCCGCCGTATTGAGGCGATTTACAACGATCAGCCTCGGGACGAGACAAACGTCGTGCGCGTTACTACATATGTTCTTTATTCGAGTCAGGCCGGGACAGCACGTGACAACAACACTTCGCACCACAGCACCTTCTCATCTGCCCGTTCGCCGCGCGAATCAGCCGGCCTATCGCCTGCGGTTTCTGGCCATGCTGGGCATTTCGCTCCTGCTCGGCGCCGGCGTCCACGACGCACGGGCACAGAGCACGGTGTCCAAGGCGATCGGACTTGCCGCCTCCGGTAAGAGCACCAAGGCCCAGGCGCTAAAGTCCAAGATCTCCGATCCGGCAGCGAGGAAGCTGATCGACTGGCTGCATGTTGCAGGCCCCAGGGCGAACGCCGGGTTTGAGAAGACCGCAGCCTTCCTTGTCGCCAATCCGCACTGGCCGGCGCGCGACAAGGTGCGCGCCCGCGCCGAGGCGGGGCTCTACAAGAAACCGCCCGCGGCGGAACGGGTGATCCGTCATTTCGCGGCCTTCCCGGCCGAGACCGGACTCGGCAAGATTGCCCATGCACGCGCCTTGCGCAAAACCGGCAAGGAAGCGCAGGCGGTCGAGATGGCACGGGCCGCATGGCGCGAGCACAATTTCGCGGCATCGACCGAAAAGCGCATTCTCACCGAATTCAAGGCGGTCCTCACCGGCGGCGATCACCGGGTCCGGATGGTGCGTCTGCTCTACGAGCGCAAGACCAGCGCGGCGGAACGCACGGCCAGACGCATCTCCGCAGACCACATAAAGATGGTGCGGGCCGCAGCGGCCCTGTTCAGACGCAAAAAGGGCGCGCTCTCCGCCTACAAGCGCGTGCCGGCGGGCCTGCGTTCGCAAGTGGTGATGCAGTATGCGCTGGCGCGCTATCACCGCCGCAAGGGCCATTCGGCCAAGGCGCGCGCGATCGCGCTCGCCGCGCCCGGCGATCCCGCCCGGCTGTCGCACCCGAAACCGTGGTGGATCGAACGGCGGACACTGGCGCGCGAGGCGTTGAAGGAAAAGACCGCCGCATCGCGCAAGGCCGCTTACGAGCTGTCCAAGGCGCATGGCTTCACCAAGGACACCATGTTCGTCCAGGGCGAATTCATGGCCGGCTGGATCGCGCTGCAGTTCCTGAAGAAGCCCGATGTCGCGGTCACGCATTTCATGCATATCCTTGAGCGGGACCGCAAACCGCTCAACGTGTCGCAAGCCAATTACTGGCTCGGACGGGCGCATAACGCGCTTGGCAAAGGGGACGAGGCCAAGAGCTTTTTCGAAGCCGCCGCCAAGCTGCCCACGACGTTTTACGGCCAGCTCGCGCTCGATGCCCTGGGGCGCGGCGCGCAGCCACTGAGCATCGCACCGACCCCCGAACTTTCGGCGCAGGCGAAGGCGGAGTTCGATGCCCGCGAACTGGTCAAGGCGGTCGGGTTCCTGGGCAAGACCAACAAGAAGTATCTCACGGCGGCGTTCTTCGGCCGGCTGGTCCGCGATCTTAAGACCGGCGAGGAGCGCGCCGCGCTGGCAACGCTCGCGATGAAACTCGGAGAGACCCATCAGGCGGTCCGAATCGCCAAGACGTCGGCGCGGCTCGGCACGCATATCGACCGGCTGGCCTATCCGACCAAGGTGCTGCCGGCAGCGAAAGGTGCCGGCCGGAAAGTCGAGATGGCCCTGATCTACGGCGTCACGCGCCAGGAAAGCGAATTCAACGAGAATGCGATCAGTCACGCCGGCGCGCGCGGGCTGATGCAGATCATGCCGGGCACGGCGCGCATCCTGTCGAGGAAACACAAGGTGCGTTACCGCAAGGCCAACCTGACCCGCAAGCCGGCCTATAATGTCAGGCTCGGATCCGCGTTCCTGAACGATCTCATCACCAAGTTCAACGGCTCCTACATCATGGCCATCGCCGCCTATAACGCAGGTCCCGGCCGGATCCCGCAATGGGTCGAGCGCCTCGGCAATCCGAAGACCGGCGAGGTCGAGCCGATCGATTGGGTCGAGGGCATTCCGTTCAACGAGACCCGCAACTATGTCAAACGGGTTCTGGAGAACGTCCAGGTCTACCGCACCCTGTTCGGCGTCAAGCCGGTGCCGATCACGGCGGATCTGAGCCGCGGCGGCAAACGGCAGACCCACGCTTCGACACAGATGAACTGCACCCCCACCGCGTCCTCCACTATTGAACAATTGATCGCGTGCAATTAGAGCCTAGCTTTGACAAAGACTGACCGCGCCGGAGTTCCGACACCGGCGCCTGATCGTATGGGGGAAGCACGAGTGTCCGAGACCGGGGAGCAGACCGACGATCCGTCTCGCATATGGCGCGACGTTCACTACACGGTGCATGACGGCCTTCGGCTTTATGCGCGTGACTATGGCGACCGCAAATCGACCCGGCTGCCGGTCATCTGCCTCGCCGGCCTGACCCGCAACTCAAGGGACTTTGACACCCTGGCCACGCACCTGTCGCAGTCACGCCGGGTGCTGGTGCCCGACTACCGGGGACGCGGCCGGTCGGACTATGCGCGCGACTGGACGACCTACACGCCGACCATCGAGATTGCCGATACGCTCTCCCTCATGGCCCTGGCCGGGGTCGACGAAGCGGCCGTGATCGGCACCTCGCGCGGCGGCATCCTGGCCATGCTGATGGCGGCCCTGCGGCCGGCCGCGCTCAAGGCGGTGGTGCTCAACGATATCGGGCCGGAGATCGCGTCGGAGGGTCTGCTGCGCATCCGGGGTTACCTGCAGCATGCCCCGAAGCCCGCGACATGGGCCGATGCAGAGGACATTCTGCGCACCGCCAACCCGGGGTTCAAGGGCATGAGCGATGAGGACTGGGCCGCGTTCGCCCGCCGCACCTTCCGTTCCGTGAACGGCAAACCGAAAGCCGACTTCGACCCGAACCTCTACAAGACCTTCGTCTCCTATGACGATATCGTGCATGGCCGGGTGCCGAAGCTTTGGCCGCAATTCGCCGCCATGGACGCGGTGCCGACATTGGCGATCAGGGGCGAGAACTCCGACCTGCTGACGCCCGAGACGGTGGACCGGATGAAGCAGCTGATGCCCCGGCTCAGGACGATGACGGTGCGCGACCGCGGCCACGCACCGTTTCTCGACGAGCCCAAGGTCGTCGCGGCGATCGAACAGACAATCGAGAAGGCGGAGCGCCGGAAGCGCTAATCCTCCTCGGCCAGTTTCTTGGCCTGGCCGATCCAGTCGTCGCGATCGATCCGGCCCTTGAAATTCAGTTGATCGTCGACCCACTCGACATTCTCACGGGTCCATGCGGCAATCTGGTCGAAGTGGAAGTAGCCAAGCTCGTGAAGCTTCCGCTCGAGCACGGGACCGACGCCGCTGATGCGCTTGAGATCATCCTGGCGCCCCTCTCGCGGGCCGGTCAGCGTCTGCGGTCTGACCGCCTCCGCGGCGGCGGCCGCTTCCGCAGCGACCGGTTCGGCGGCACTCTCTTCTGCCGCCGCTTCCTCCTGGATCTCTTCGGACGGAGCTTCTTCCGCTGCGGGCTTCTCGGGCGGAGCCTGCACCATCGGTGCGGCCTCGGCTTTCACCTGTTCCGGCTCGTCAGCCACAGTTTCGGCCGGAAGCTCTTCCTGCGCCACAGATTCGACCGGGGCTTCCTCCGGTTCGGGTTCGACAACAGCCTCCTCCGGTTCGGGCTCGACCGGGACTTCTTCCGGTTCGGGTTCGGCTGGGGCCTCCTCCGGTTCGGGTTCGGCTGGGGCCTCCTCCGGTTCGGGTTCGACTGAAGCTTCCTCCGGTACGGGTTCGGCTGGGGCCTCCTCCGGTTTGGGTTCGACTGAAGCTTCCTCCGGCTCGGGCTCGACCGG
>JBPCWF010000541.1:0-6231 GCA_051009775.1 Hyphomicrobiales bacterium
TCCTGATGAGCCGGGTGATGGGCGCGGAGATCGAGCTGGTCGACGAGGGCTTCGACATCGGTATCCGCGAGAGCTGGGAGCGGGCGATCGAGGACGTCAGGGCGAAGGGCGGGAACCCCTACGCCATTCCGGCCGGTGCATCGGTGCATAAATATGGCGGTCTGGGCTTCGTCGGCTTTGCGGAAGAGGTGCGGACGCAGGAACGGGAGCTCGGCTTCGCGTTCGACTACATCGTCGTCTGCACGGTGACCGGTTCGACCCATGCAGGCATGCTGGTCGGCTTCGCCGGGGACGGCCGCGCCAATAAGGTGATCGGCATCGATGCATCCGGCACGCTCGAGCAGACCCGCACCCAGGTCATGGACATCGCCAGCAACACGGCGGACCTCGTGGAACTCGGCCGGGACATCGCGGAAGACGATCTGGTCCTGCTCGGGGACTACGCCTACCCCGCCTACGGCGTGCCGTCAGCGGAGACCAATGATGCGATCCGGCTCTCCGCCCGCATGGAAGGCATGATGACCGACCCGGTCTACGAAGGAAAATCCATGCAGGGCATGATCGATCTGGTGCGCCGGGGCTACTTCCCGGCGGGATCGAAGGTGCTCTATGCCCATCTCGGCGGCGTGCCCGCCATCAACGGCTACAGCTACCTCTACCGCAACGGCTGAGCGTGTCCCCCGCGCGCCTTAACGAACTTTTGCATTGAAACTGCACCAACCGCGCGTTTTGCAGTAGGTTTCGGCCTTGATGCGGCTGTTTGAACACATGAGTGACGCGCGGGGGTCCGCGACAGTGTCTGATTCGCCGGCGAACAAGCCGCAGACCGAATATGACGGCCGCCTGCGCGCCGCGCTGGATCTTGCGCGCGATCAGCAGGCGGAGCGATTCGATGCCATCGACACCGTCCGTGCACTGGAAACCGCCCGCCTGCAACTGCTCGCCGACGACCTCGAACCGGTGTTCGCCGACATTCCCGAGCGCAACGATCTCTACGTCTGCCGTCTGGTTCCGGGCGATCCGCCCAGGCTCTGGATCGACATGCTGAGCTATGTCGCCATCGGCGATGACAGCCACACCTACCAGTTCGTCGAGACCGGCCGGAGCGGGCGCAAGATACTCGCGGAATCCGCGGAAATCTCCGAAATTTCAGCCCACGTCACATCCTATCTCGCGCACCGGCTGATCGATCGCGAGCGTGCGTCGGCGGCCTCGCCCACGTCGGTCCGGCGCGGCGACGGAGAGGGCTTTACCGGGAGCGCGCTCCTGTTCGCCTGGATCTGCGGTTTCGTGGTCGGCGCGCTCGCGCTCCTGATCATGGGCCTGATCATCTACGGCGCGCCGTAACCGGTTCCGACGGGCGCGACCGGCCCCAATTTCGGAACGTTACATTCTGAAACACCATTTGATTTTGTTTTTTCTAAGGTGATTGGTACTAGAATCCCTAGAGATTAGGTGTGATTCGGGTGGTTTGGGGTTGAGGTCCAGGGGCTGGGGGCTTTCCAGCAACGAACATTCAAACCACGGTGTCAGGGACGGGCAACGAACGCACCGGAAGTGATGATAAGCGCGATACAGGGTCAGAGATAAACGCGCGTCATCTGGGGTTCGAGTGACGGATTTCCGTGCGCAAGATGCGGGCCAGACCTCGACATGACCAGTGGGCAATGAAAAGAGGGGTTCGTTTTACTTTATGTCTGGTTCAGCACATGAGCTTTCCCTTTTAGGACGATCCAACACCAACCTTCCTCACGTCGTCGGTGAATTCGGTTCCCTGGTCGAAGGCCTGGAATACGCGGCACGCGGCGAAACCGGCTTCAACTTCTATTCTCCGCGCGGACAGCTGGAACACGTGCTGAGCTTTCACGACCTGCGCGACCGCGCGGTTGCGACCGGCCGCAAGCTGCTCAAGGCGGGTTTGAAGCGCGGTGACCGGGTCTGCGTGGTCGCTGAGACCGGGCCGGACTTCCTCTATGTATTCTTCGGCTGCCAGTATGCCGGCCTGATCCCGTGCCCGATGCCCTACAGCATGTATATCGGCGGCCGCGACGCCTATGTCGAGCGCATCGCCGGTATGATGACCAGCGCCCGCGCCGGCGCCGTGGTGGCATCCGTCGACCTGATCGGTCAAGTCAGCGCGGCGGCCGAAATGGCCGGCGTCGATGTGGTTCTGTGCCACGAAGACCTTCAGGCCATTCCCGACAGCGGCGTCGATCTGGTGCCGTTCGGGCCCAACGACCTGGCCTATATCCAGTATTCGTCCGGCTCGACCAGCCACCCGAAGGGCGTGCTGATCACCCAGAAGGCGATCACCGCCAACTGCCACGGCATTCTGAGCGGCGGCCTTGAAACCAACACCGCAGACCGCGCGGCGTCCTGGCTGCCGCTCTATCACGATATGGGGCTCGTCGGGTTCTGTCTGGCGCCGATGCTGGGCCAGCACACGGTCGACTACCTGGCGACCACGGCGTTCGCCCGCCGGCCCGTGCTGTGGCTCAAGATCATTTCCGACAACCAGTGCACCATCACCTTCAGCCCGACCTTCGGTTACGATCTGGCGGCGCGCCGGGTCAACGGCTCTGCCGGCGACTACGACCTGTCGTCGCTCAAGGCGGCGGGCATCGGCGGCGATATGGTGCGCCCGGATGTGCTCGAATTCTTCGCCGAGAAAATGGCGCCGGCCGGTTTCGACCCGACCGCCTTCGTGCCGAGCTACGGCATGGCGGAATCGACGCTTGCGGTCACCTTCGTGCCGCTCAAGGACCGCGTCAAGGTCGATTGCGTCGACCGCGCCTATTACAAGCTGTCGCGCCGTGCGGTTCCCGCGGGCAAGGAGATCGAGCACAAGCCCGAGCGCCAGCGCACGTTCGTGGCCTGCGGCAAGCCCATGCCCGGTCACGAGATCGAGGTTCGCGACGACAACGGCAACAGGCTTGAGGAACGCGACATCGGCCATATCGTGATCAAAGGGCCGAGTGTCATGGTGGGCTATTTCGAAGATGACGAGGCAAGCGACCAGGTGATGCTCGACGACGGTTGGCTTTCGACCGGCGACATGGGCTACATGCTCGACGGTCACGTGGTGATCACCGGCCGCAGCAAGGACCTGATCCTGCATAACGGACGCAACATCTGGCCACAGGACATCGAGTGGGCGGTGGAGCGTGTCGAACCGCTTCGCGGCGGCGATGTGGCGGCGGTTGCCGTCGAAGGCGCCGATGGCGACGACGAGGTGCTGGTCCTGGTGCAATGCCGGCTCAACGGCGACAACGAGCGCGAGAAGTTGCGCCGTCAGGTCGCCGCGGTGGTGCACCAGAATGCCGGTGTCGAATGCGACGTCGTGCTGGTGCCGCCGAAGAGCCTGCCGTTCACGTCGTCGGGCAAGCTGTCCCGGGCGGCGGCCAAGGCCAAGTTCATCTCCGGCGAGATCCAGGAGATCGCACCGCGGATCGTGCCCGGCAGGATGGATATGGCGCCGGTTCGCGTTGCACAAGGCGGCAAATAGCGCTAACCGTCATTGCCGCGACCGTTGATCGACGGTCGCGGGACCCGGAATTCCTGAACCGTTAGGGTGCACGAGCAGGCCCGGCGTCGGCTTTGCCGTTCGAGGGCAATGGTGAATACACGGATGCCAAGCGTCGATGTCGCGATAACCGGAGCGACCGGATTTGTCGGTGGACATCTGATCGACCGGCTGATCGGCAACCGGCTCGGCGTGCGCCTGCTGGTCAGAACCCCTGAAAATCTCAACCGTGACGACGTCGATGTGGTCGAAGGCGATCTGGCTTCGCCGGATGCGCTCGAACGTCTGTGCGAGGGCGCCGATACGGTCGTCCATTGCGCGGGCCGCATCGCGGCCTGTTCGCGCGCCGAGTTCGACGAGGTCAATGTGGCTGGCACGGCCGCGCTCCTGGCGGCCGCAAGGGCCCGGGGCGTGCGCCGCTTCGTGCACATTTCCTCGCTTGCGGCACGCGAGCCGTCGGTCTCGGACTATGCCGCGAGCAAGCGTGCCGGAGAAGTCGAGGTGCGCGGCGTCGAGGGCGATATGTCCTGGATCATCCTGCGTCCACCGGCGGTCTACGGCCCCGGCGACCGGGCAACCCTGCCGCTGATCAAGCAGCTCACCCAGCCGATTGCGTTCGTGCCCGGATCGCGCAACGGCCGGGCCTCGCTGATCCATGTACGCGACCTGGCTGCCGCCATCGCCCATGTGGTCGCCCGGGACACTCTGGCGCAGGGCATCTACGAGCTTGATGACGGCAAGCGGGACGGCTATTCGTGGCGCGAGTTGACCATGGCGGCGGCCAAGGCGCGCGGCCGCAAGGTGCGCTGCGTGTTCCTGCCGAAGTCGATGGTCAAGCTCGCGGGACATGTCGAGATGGCGATTGCCAGGCGGCGTGGACGGACGCCCGAAGTGACGCCGGGCAAGGTCAGCGAACTCTACCACCCGGACTGGGTGTGCCGGCACAACCTGCTTCAGGAGCGTTCGGACTGGGTTCCGGCGGTCGGGCTGTCGGAGGGTCTGCAGGAGACGACGGCATGGTATCGGCAGGAAGGGTGGCTGTAGGTTTGTCCACCGGCCCTAGAGCATGTCTCCCGAAAGTGGGCACCGGTTTCGGGAAAAAGACATGCTTTAACAAAGAGCCAGGGCGATGACGCGAATCAGAATGATCGCGACACGCTCTAGGGAGACATTGGGATGACAGCGGACAACGAAGTTTTCATTGCTCTGTGCCAGCTGCTCGAGCCGTTCAACACTGACGGTGTCGAGCTCAAGCCGGACACGGACATCTCGGCCGACCTCAACATCGACTCCGTGTCGGTGATGGATTTCGTGATGGAAGTCGAAGACAAGTACGACATCGACATCCCGCTTAACGTGCTGTCGGAAACACGGACCATGAACGACCTGATCAAGGTGGTTCAGGACCGGATCAGTGGAGCGTAGGCAAATGGACCTGTTGGACAAGCACATGCATCTGGTGGAGCGCCAGCAGCAGATGATGCAGCTCGGCGTCAAGGACGTAGGCATCTGTGTCGATGAGATCCTGTCGCCGACCCATGCCGTGATCAACGGCCGGGAGACGATCCTGGCCGGCACCAACAACTATCTGGGCATCACCTTCGAGGAGGCGTGCGTCGAGGCCGGCAAGGACGCGCTCGACAGGTTCGGCACCGGCACCACCGGTTCGCGTATCGCCAACGGCACCTATGCCATGCACCGCGAGCTCGAGGAGGAACTGGCGCGTTTCCTCCGCCGCAAGCATGTCATCGTCTTCACCACCGGGTTTCAGGCCAATCTGGGCATGATCGCCGGTCTGGCCGGACCGAAGGACACGGTCTATCTCGATGCCGACTCCCATGCCAGCATCTATGACGGCTGCACCCTGTCGGGCGGCAAACTGGTGCGGTTCAGGCACAACGATGCGGACAATCTGGCGCGCAGACTGGCGCGCGCCGACGATGACGGCGAGGGCGGCCGCCTGGTGATCCTGGAGGGGCTCTACTCCATGTTCGGCGACCGTCCGCCGCTCAAGGAGTTCATCGACGTCAAACGCGAATACGGCTTCACCCTGCTGCTCGACGAGGCCCATTCCTTCGGTGTGCTCGGCGAAAACGGCCGCGGCGTCGCGGAAGAAGCCGGCTTCGAGGACGAGGTCGACTTCGTGGTCGGCACCTTCTCCAAGAGCATCGGCGCGATCGGCGGTTTCGGCGCGGGCGACCATCCGATGTTCGACATCATCCGCTACGCCACGCGGGCCTATATGTTCTCCGCATCGCCGTCGCCATCGACCATCGCGACGGCCACCGCGGCCTTGCGCGAGATCGCGGTGCGGCCGGAACTGCGCCAGCGCCTGACCTATAACTCCACCCGGCTGCACCAGGGGTTCAAGGACCTCGGCCTTGAGCTCTGCTGCGATGTGGTGAGCCCGGTGGTTGCGGTGCGGGTCGCCGACGAGCCGACCACGGTGACCATGTGGAACGCGCTGCTCAACGAAGGCGTCTACGTCAATCTGGCGCTGCCGCCGGGCACGCCCAGCGGTGCATGCCTGCTGAGATGCAGTGTCTCGGCGGCGCATTCGGACGAGGACATCGATCGGATCATCGGCATGTTCGCCAATGTCGTGGCGGGCATGGGCGAGGCCGCTGCGGAGTGACCGCCACTATCTGAAGCCGCCGCGGAAATAAAGCCGGGGTGCGAGCAGCAATGCGGCCAGGATCGGATGGCGC
>JBPCWF010000542.1:0-5245 GCA_051009775.1 Hyphomicrobiales bacterium
GATGGCCTCTGTGCAACGGAGCGTGGTCTCCGGCGCTGGAGGCCTGTATCCCGGTCCCCCGATCGATCCTTGATGACGGGCGGGACGGCACGATAGTACCGGAGGGCATTAGTACCTTGAAGTATCAATACCATCTGGTACGGTATCATGTGTAAGTTAATGATAGGGAGGCGGGAATGCGTCGCGTAACAGGCACGATGGTCATTGCTGCATTTGCGTTGGCTGTTGTCTTTCTGGGTGGTTGGGAACTGGGTCGTTCCGGCAAATCAGTTGTCCCGATTTCTGATGCCGAGGCTGCAGGGGGCGTCGTGACTGGCCCCAATGTCGAGGCGCCGGACCGGTATGTTTACTATCCAGGCACCGAGGCTTTGGCGAATGAAGAGGTCCGGGTAATCGCCTGTGGCACCGGCATGCCCGATCAGCGCCGCGGCCAGGCTTCCGCGTGTTTTTTGTTCGAGTTTGGCAACGGCGAGAAGCTGATTTTCGACATCGGCAGCGGCTCGATGCGGAACATCAATGCGCTGATGATCCCCGCCGAGTATTTGACCAAGATTTTCCTTAGCCATCTGCACACAGATCATTGGGGCGATTTGGACGCGCTTTGGGCCGGCGGCTGGACCGCGGGACGACCGGTGCCGCTTGAGATTTGGGGGCCGAGCGGAATGTCGGAGGACATGGGCACCGCTTACGCCATCGATCATTTCCTGAAGGCCTTCAACTGGGATTATCAGACCCGCGCCTTCAAGATCACGCCCGCGCCAGGCAACATCACGGTGCATGAGTTCGACTACAAGGCTGAGAATGCGGTGGTTTACGAACAGAACGGCATCGTGGTCCGCACCATCCCGGCGATTCATGCCGGCGATGGGCCGATTAGTTACATCATTGAGTACGCTGGTCTTAAGCTCGTCTTTGGTGGGGACTCGTCACCCAACAAATGGTTTGTCAAGTACGCCAGGGATGCCGACTTCGTGATCCATGAAGCCTTTGCAACGCCTGAGTTCTTTGCAAAGGACTACGGCCAGCCACCACAGCTCGCCTGGCGGGCCTGTTGTGAGTTCCACACGTCAGGTCCGGCCTTTGGCAAAATCATGAGCGAGATAAAGCCGCGTCACGCCGTTGCCTATCACACTATGGAGGAAGCGCTCACCGGCGTGCGCGACGGCATTCGCGAGACCTATGACGGCTCGCTCTCAATGGCCATCGACATGATGGTGTGGAACATCACCAAGGACAAAATCATCGAGCGCATGGCCGTTTCGCCCGACCGCGCGAGCGGCGTGTCCGGCCCGACCCGGCAACCGCCGCCGGAAAAGGGTCGTCCGGATCCAACGAGCGACTTCATCAAGGGTGGCGAGTGGGGACCCGGCTTCAACGCCCAGAACGATATGCTCGACGCCCACGCCAAGAAGTACAACTTGCAGGATCAGGACTGGCGGCCCGCCAAGCCTTGGTACAAGCCGACGCAATAGGCTGATAGCTTCAGCGTATAGGCGAATTCGAGAATTGCGAAATGAGGGAACACGGCATGAATTGAAACTATTGGTCGCTGCGGTGGGTATGGCACTGGGAATGATGATCTGCTCATCCGTGAAGCTGCTGCGCTTGATCGTCCGTCTCCTCATTCAAGAAACAGACTAACCTCAAATCGAGGAGCGTTCAGGGGAGCAGGTCACGCTTGGTGTGATACGAAAGAGTGCATTGCAACACGAATAAGTCTACACGAACCTGTACCCAGACTGTTGCTAAAGAGTAACACTCAAAAAAATCGAGCCAGAACAAGCAACACGCTCATATACCTGTCTTATTTTCTGCTCCATACTAATTGGTATCAACGCGGAAGGTTGAAGGAAGGCACGGATAAGAGGCCGAGCCTGATCAGAGGGGAGTGTAATGTTGGCTGCACTAAGAGTTACGGCTGTGCTGGGCATGTTGGCTGGTGTGGCGTTTGGCGCAGTTGGCCAGGCAAGCGCGCAAGACGGCGGCGGCGATCTGGCAACCAAGACGGCCAACCCGCTTGGTGGCGACTTCATGCTCATCATCAATCAGTTCGATCATATCAACCTGACAGGGTTTTTGGATGACAACAACCCGGCGGTAAGTGATCCCGAGATCAACATCTACACGGTGCAGCCGGTGATCAGTGCACCGCTGAACAATCAGATCGGTCCGGGCTGGTCGCTCGTCTTTCGGCCGACGGTTCAGTATTATTTCGATTCCGATGTTCCCGATCCAGGCAGCATCGGATTGGGCGGCAACCCCATTGACTTGCCGGGACCACCTTTTGCAGGCATCCCGTTCTCTTCTGAGGATGGATTTGGCGATGTCAGCGCGTTTTCTCTGGTTGGAAAGACGATACCGACAACTTTAGGCGGTGGCGGTGCATTCGTCTTGGCCGGCGGACTTGCAGCCTCCTTCCCGTGGGGCGATAACACCTTCAGTAACGACAAATATACGTTGGGACCAGCTGCTGCTGCGGTTTACCTTGGAAAGCCGGGGGTGTTGGGCGCGCTCGGGCAGCAATTCTTTGACATTGCTGATGACCGCAGTGGCGGGTCCGCGCCCGATGTCAATAAAATGCTGCTCCAGTATTTCTACTATATGAACGTTGCGCCGGGTTGGCAGATTGGTGCGTCGCCGCTTGCCATTCTGGACTTTGAAAACGACACTTACGAAGTCCCAATCGGCATGGGGGTGACATATACGGGGCCCGTCCTACCGGGGCTGCCGCCGTTCAAGATTAGCGTAGAGGCGTTCAACTACTTGGAGCAATCCGACATTTTGGGCAGCGACTGGGGCGTCAAGGTGGCGATCATTCCCATCCTGCCGAGCCCGATCAGAACGCTGTTCCCCAGCCTTTACGAGTAGGAGGTTCGTCACCGACGTTGATGGACCAAATGAAATCAATCGTTGGGCTCCGTTTCGGTGGGCCCAACGATGCGCTGGTGCAGTGATGATGTCTTGGTGACCGTGAGCATCCCGCTGTTCATCGCGCAACCGCCGCAAGCGCCGAACTGACGCCGTTTGTCGGGGGAGATCCCGCCAGCACACCCGGTGCCGGACGGGGACTGGACTATTTGCGCACGTCTGACTTGACGCAGCGGTAGCGTCGACACACTCTGGCCCGGCAGACATGGAGATCTGGCATCGCTCCGGCGCCAACGGGTTGGGGACTATTTCTATGGGTTGGGGTTTGTTGAAATCGCTTTTTGCCGCCGTCGTTCTGGGCGGTCTGCTGACCGCGCCGGCCGCGGCGCGCCAGGGCTACAACAAGCTCGTTCTCGTCGGCATCGAAGCCGTAAAACCGGGCAAGAAAATCCCGTTCCAGAAACATGACGATGTGTTCGTGATGACCATCGTCGAGCTGCAGAACGGCAGATCGAACCAGCCGATCAAGTTCCCCGGTGGCAACAAGACCTGGAAGAAAATGAAAGCGGGAACGATCCGTTCGGTAAACGAGACCGTTTGGGTCGGCCCGGTCCAGAATGTGCGTTTGTACGCACAGGTGCGCAAGATGAACCATGCCAAGCTGCATCTGACCAAAGGCCTGTTCATCGGCAGCGGCATCTTGGGCGCGGCGGGCATCACCGTTTTGTCGGGCGGTGCGGGCGCAGCGGTCGGCGCCGGCATCGTTGGTTATGCCGGCGGAGCGGTCGCGGCAAAGGTGGACAAGCAGGCCTCGAAGTTTTCCGTATCCTTGGGGCAGTCCAACATCAAGCTCGAACTGTCCCGGGCGCGCGATTTGGTGGGCAAGCCGACCAGCAGACACCGCGGCCTGAAGTACCATTTCCGCACTGTCCACAAGGCGAACCGCGGGCACTACAAACTCTACTGGGTCATCGACCACGAGTGAGGACGGGGAGCGAAAGACGGGCCGCCCCCCTCGATCGCGCTGATGCGCGGGCCTGCTGGTTGAACCGCCGCTTGGCGGCCGCCTGTATTGCCCCAACCGATTATTTTGCCTATGTATTCGGGGTTCTGCCGCGTGCGGCAGGGCTGACGTGACAGGTTTCGATGCCGCAGGATCCGCAAGATATCGCACACCGTTTCTGTGTTGCACCCATGATGGACTGGACGGACCGCCACGACCGGTTCTTCCTGCGCCTGATCTCGCGTCATGCGGTGCTCTATACCGAGATGGTGACGACGGGCGCGGTGCTCCATGGTGACCGCGACCGGCTGCTCGGTTTCGAGCCCGAACAGCATCCGGTCGCGCTTCAGCTCGGCGGCAGCGTTGCGTGCGATCTGGCCGAGGCCGCGCGTATCGGCGAGGGCTACGGCTATGACGAGATCAACCTCAATGTCGGCTGCCCGTCCGACCGGGTGCAGTCGGGCCGCTTCGGCGCCTGCCTGATGGCCGAGCCGGAAACGGTCGCCGAAGGGGTCGCGGCCATGCGCGAGGCGGTGTCGGTTCCGGTCACGGTCAAGTGCCGCATCGGCATCGACGACCAGGACGAGGACGAAGCGCTGGAGAGTTTCGCCACGGCGGTGCGCGCGGCGGGCTGCAGCACATTCATCGTCCATGCCCGCAAGGCCTGGCTTGAGGGGCTGAGCCCAAAAGAGAACCGGGACGTGCCGCCGCTCAACTATGACCGGGTCTACCGGCTGAAGCAGGCCAACCCGGATCTCGAAATCGTCATCAATGGCGGCATCGGCACGCTCGACGAGGCCGATGGGCATCTGGCCCGTGTCGACGGCGTCATGCTCGGCCGCGCCGCCTATCAGTCGCCCTACATTCTTGCCGAGGTCGACCGGCGGTATTTCGGCGAGCGTGCGCCGCGGCCGTCACGCGGGGAGATCGTCGAGCGGCTCATCCCCTATATCGAGGCCAGGCTTGCCGCCGGCGCCAGGCTCAACCAGATCACCCGCCACATTCTGGGCCTCTATCGGGGCGTGCCAGGCGCCAGGCAGTGGCGCCGCCATCTGAGTCAGAACGCCCATCTTGACGGGGCAGGGGCCAAGGTCGTGCTCGATGCCCTGGCGCTCGTGCGCGCCACGGCGGACCACGTCGCCCGGCGCAGGCAAGACATGCTCGAACCGTCTTGAAGACGACAGCTAATCCCATTCGTTGAACGCGCCGCCGTCCTTCCCTTCGATCGGGTTGACCACGCAGAACCGCTGTCCGGACGGCGCCTCCATGACCCACCATGTCTTGACCTGCGCGATGGGTTTGGCGCCGAGCGTCTCCAGCCGTGCGACCTCGGCCTCGATATTGTCGGTTTCGATGTCGAGATGAACCCGGCTC
>JBPCWF010000543.1:0-6254 GCA_051009775.1 Hyphomicrobiales bacterium
GGCCCACTTGAGGTCACCCGGACCACGGCGTGAACCTTGCCTCGCCAGCAGACGCGAAAAGCCGGTCAAATGACCCCATATGAAGGAACGATGCTCTAGAGAACTATCGGTTCAGAGCAAACTGCGCGCATGCCAATCGGCGGACGGCCGGGCCCATAGAGGGTGAGGGGTACAGACAACTCCGCAAGGACCGCGACCGTCCACCGACGGATCACCCGATGGTGGAGCGCAAGGCTCCTCCATCTATGATTTCACGGTGATCTTCCTGGTCTTGGCTTCGATCTCCGGCGGCTTCGGCATGGAGACCTTCAGCACGCCGTTCTCGAATTTCGCTTCGACCTTGTCCGCATCCACTTCATAGGGCAACGGCAGCGAGCGCTGGAACATGCCGTAAGACCGTTCGACCAGATGATAGTCCTTCTCTTTCTTCTCGGTTTCGGACTTCTTCTCGCCCTTGATGGTCATGACGTTGTCGGTCACCGTGACATCGATGTCGTTCTCCTCGACGCCCGGCAGTTCCGCCGTGATCTCCAGCGCGCCCTCTGTTTCGCACATGTCTATGTGCGGGGCGAAACGATAGCCGCCGTTGTCCTTTTTGGCTTCGTCGGACCAGGGCATGGCACGGGTGAACTCGTCGAACACCCGGTCGATCTCGCGGTGCAGGGACCGGAATGGCGGAAAGACATCCCGCCCCTCGCCCCACAGAGACGGCAAGTGCGATTTGGAACGCATGACAACCTCCTCGTGATCTGGTTTGAGAGCTTGCGCGGCCGTTTTTCACTCGGCGTTGCGCGTTGTGATGGTTCTAGACAATCGGGCGAAAAATCTCATTGACCCAGATCAACGGTGCCGGGCGCCGGAGGGCTGTTGGCAGTCGCACAATTGCGCTAAGGTGCGCGCGCCTTGATCCGAGCCGCCGGACGGCCTTCCCGTTCGGCCATCGGTGCGTCAGTCGTACGGGACCAAAGACAAGGACAATCCCATGAGCATGACATACATCTTTTTCGGTCTGATCGCGGCTGCGGTCCTCTACGTCATCGTGACCTACAACGCGCTGGTCAGCCTGCGCGTAAAGGTCAACGAGGCCTGGAGCGGGATCGAGGTTCACATGAAGGAACGCTACAATCTCATTCCGAACCTGGTCGAAACGGTCAAGGGCTATGCCAAGCACGAGGCGAGCACCCTTGAAAACGTCGTCAAGGCACGCAACGCGGCGTTCGAAAGCCATGGCTCGCCGGGCGAGCAGGCGCGCAGCGAGAACATGCTCTCGGGCGCGCTGAAGTCCCTGTTCGCCCTGGCGGAGAGTTATCCCGACCTCAAGGCCAACGAGAATTTCATCGGCCTGCAGGATCAGCTGACCGGGATCGAGGAGAAGATCCAGTCGGCGCGGCGCTATTACAACGGCGTGGTCAGGGACAACAACACCAAGGTCGACCAGTTCCCGAGCAACCTCGTGGCCAACACCATGAAGTTCAACAAAGCGGAGTTCTTCGAGCTCGACGAGGCCGACGATGCGGCCCGGCGCCCGGTCGAGGTCAGTTTCGACTGAGCCGCGGCAGACCAAAACATGGGGTGGATGATGCGGACCGTACTGCCTTTCACGCCGCGCACGGTGTCCTTGCCGGCAGCTCTCCTTGCGTTCGTGTTCTGGATCGCCGCGGCCGGCACTGCACTGGCCGACAGCCACGAGCGGATCGTAGGCTTCGACAGCGAGATCTGGGTCCAGACCGATGCCTCGATGACGGTCAGGGAGACCATCACGGTCGTCAGCACCGGCAATCAGATCAAACGCGGCATATTCCGGGACTTCCCGACCAAATATCGATCCCGGCGCGGCGTCTGGACGGAAGTGTCTTTCGACGTTCAGGGGGTCACCCGCGACGGCCAGCCGGAAGCCTATTTCACCGAGGACCGGAGCAACGGGGTGCGCGTCTATATCGGCAGGAAGAGCGTGTTCCTTCAGCCGGGCCGGTACGTTTACGAAATCACCTACCGCACGACCCGCCAGCTCGGCTTCTTCGACGGCTTCGACGAGCTGTACTGGAACGTCACCGGCAATGGCTGGAACTTCGACATCGAACGCGCGACCGCCACCATACACCTGCCGGACGGCGCGCGTGTCCTGGAGCATGCCGGCTACACGGGCATTACCGGCGCGAAGGGCGGGGATTTCACCTATACGCCGCTCTCCAACACGCGGCTCCGGTTCGAGACCACGCGGACCCTGTTTCCGGGCCAGGGCCTCACCATCGCCGTCTCCTGGCCGCCCGGTCTCGTCACCCGGCCGACCCAGGCCGAGAAGGTGCAGCGGTTCTTCACCGACAACGGGATCGAGATGGCCGGCGCCACCGGGATCGGCCTTTTGCTGCTCTACTACCTGGCCATGTGGTCGATCGTCGGGCGCGACCTGCCCCCCGGCACCATCATTCCGCGATACAAACCGCCATCGGGCGTATCGCCCGCCGCCGCCCGCTTCGTCACCCGGATGGGCTTCGACGACAAGACCTTTTCCGCGGCGATCGTCAGCCTCGCGGTCAAGGGCTATCTGACCATCAAACAGGGGATCGACAAGGTCTATACGCTCGAGACGACCGGCGAAACGCCTGAGCTTTCGCCCGGAGAACGGGCGCTCGCGGCCAAGCTGTTCAGCTCCAGGAATGACCGGATCACGCTCAAGCAGGCCAACCACTCGGAGCTTGGCGAGGCGCGCAAAGCGCTCAAAACCGCGCTGCAGAACGAGCATGAGACGACCCATTTCGTCCGCAATTTCGGGTATTTCGTGCCCGGTCTCGGGATCACCGCGCTGGTTATCCTGGGCATCGTGATGTTCTCCGAAGAGCCGATCGGCGCGCTGTTCATGTCGATCTGGCTGTCGGTCTGGTCTTACGGCGTCAGCTTTCTTCTGATGCGCGTATGGACGGCCTGGCGCGCGGCGCTGGGCGGCGCCGGGATTTTGATGTTCGGCAGCGCCATCTTCATCACGCTGTTTGCCCTGCCGTTCATCGGCGGGCTGGTCATGGGCATCGGGTTCTTTGTCGCCACGACATCGCTCGGCGGCGCGATCATCCTGCTCGTCGTCGCGGCCCTCAACATGCTGTTCTTCCATCTGCTCAAGGCGCCGACCCGGCTTGGCCGGCAGCTGCTCGACCAGATCGAAGGGTTCAAGGAATTCCTCACGGTGGCCGAGAAGGACCGCATGAACATGCTGAACCCGCCGGAGCGCACGCCCGAGCTGTTCGAACGGTACCTGCCCTATGCGCTGGCGCTGGGCGTCGAACAGCAATGGTCGGAGGGCTTTGCCGATGTCGTAGCGGAGGCCGGCCGGGACCCGGATGGCCGCCGCGGAAGATACCGGCCTCGCTGGTATTCCGGGACCGACTTCGACGGCAATCTCGATTCCATGACCAATTCTCTGAGCCACAGCCTGTCGAGCGCCATCTCAAGCGCCTCCACGGCACCGGGCTCAAGCAGCGGGTCCAGCGGCGGCGGCTCGTCCGGCGGAGGCGGCGGCGGTGGCGGAGGCGGCGGCTGGTAGCGCCGTGCAGAGTTCAGATCGCCAGCACTTCGGCAAGGTGAAGCGGCAGGTCCTCGTTGCGCAGGTGTGTGAGGTCCTTGGCGAGTTCCGCCGAAACTCTGTCGCGCACGCCGCGGGACAGGGCCGCGCGCAGGTCGCCCAGGGCCTGCGGCGGGGCAACGATCACCAGCCGGTTAAACCGGTCGCGCGCGGCATGCTTGTCGAGCATGGCGGCGAGACGTTCGGCAAAAGCCTTCTTGGCGTTGCGATGGGGATCGGACGGCCGCTCCATGGCATGCCGGCCTGACCCCTGCGAATCGAACGCCCGGCCTTCGCGGTCGGCCATGATGTCACCGGACTGGGGATGTTCGGACCGGAAGTCCAGACCTTCGATCTCCTCCACGCCCTTTCCGGGCCCGGCATTGAGCACGACGCGCGCCCGCGCGCCGTCGGCCACGAGTATCCACGTTTTCACAGGTTTCATGATCACCTCGACTGTCCTCCCGCCATGATGGCCTTGAGCCGGAGCGGCAGCGTTGATCGAAATCAAAACGGCCCGCCGACACGGGTATAATGTCGAACCGCCAAGGAAAGCCCGCATGACCGCGCAGCAAGCCGCAATGCCTCAACAGGACGTGATCGCGTTTCTCGGCGACCCGGCGAGCCACCATCCCGCGCCCGGCCAGGTCGAGCGCATCGAGACCCATGGCGCGGTCGTGTTTCTGGCGGGACCGTCCGTCTACAAGATCAAGCGCGCCGTCCATTATGCCTATATGGACTACTCGACCCTCGAAAAGCGCCACGCCATGTGCCTGCGCGAGCTGGAGATCAACCGCCGGACCGCGCCCGGGATCTATCTCGACGTTGTCGCGATCACGCGCGAGACCGACGACGCGCTGGCGATCGGCGGCCCGGGCACGCCGGTGGAGTGGGCGCTGCACATGCGCCGCTTCGACCAGGACGCCCTGCTCGCCGCGGTGGCGGACGCGGGACTCCTGGATAGGGATCTTGTGAAAGCGCTGGCGGCGACGGTTGCGGGATTTCATCGAGCCGCGGAGCCGGTGGCCAGAGCCGGCGGTGCCGGTCCCATGGATGACATCATCACCGAACTCTCCGATGCGTTCGGCGAGGCGCCGGACGGGCTGGAGCGGACCGCCTTCGAAGCGCCCGCACGAAAGCAGCTCGCCCTGAGCCGCGTCTGCCTCGACGCACGCGCGCGAAACGGCCATGTGCGCCGCTGCCATGGCGACCTGCACCTCAACAACATCGTCCTGATCGAAGGCGCACCGGTGCTGTTCGACGCCATCGAGTTCGACGATACCTTCGCCACCATCGACACGCTCTACGACCTCGCCTTTCTGGTGATGGACATGGACGAACGCGGCCTGCGGGACGAAGCGAACCTCTTGCTCAACCGCTACCTCCATCATTCCGCCGCGGATGCGGATCTCGAAGGTCTGATCGCCCTGCCCCTGTTCCTCGCCTGCCGGGCGGGCATCCGCGCCATGGTCACCATGCAGCGCGCGCGCCTCGCCGGCGCTCCGGCCTCATCCGGACTGATCGCGGAGGCCCAGCGCTACTTCGATGCCGCGACCGGCTATCTCGACCCGGAGCCGGCCCGGCTGATCGCCGTCGGCGGCCTCTCCGGCACCGGCAAGTCGACGCTCGCGGCGACACTCGCGCCGAAGTTCGGCGCGGCGCCTGGCGCGGTGCACCTGCGCAGCGACCTGATGCGCAAGAGCCTGTTCGGGGCGGAGGAGACCGAACGCCTGGGCCAGGAGGCTTACAGCGCCGAGGCCACGGCCCGTGTCTATGAGCACCTGCTCGACAAGGCGCGCATCGCGCTCGGCGCCGGCCGCACGGTGGTGGTCGACGCGGTCTTTTCCAAACCTCATGAGCGCGGCGCGGCCGAGGCGGTCGCGGCCGGTCTCGGCATCCCGTTCCATGGGCTGTGGCTCCATGCACCGCGCGATGCGCTGATGGCGCGGGTCGGCGCCCGCACCGGCGATGCGTCCGACGCGACGGCCGATGTCGTGGCGGCGCAGCTCGACTACGACACAGGCGAAATAGAATGGTCCCGCGTCAACGCCGGCGGCACTGCGGAGCAAACCCTGCACGCCACAGCGGACATTTTCGTCTCGTGACCCGTTGACCCAGGTCAATGCCGCATTTGCGGCGGCAAACCAGGATCGATACCCACCGGCAGGTAAAGGGAGGATCCGATGGCACGCAACCGGCATCACTCAACCCTCGGCGTGATCTCCCTGGGGCTTGCGCTGGGCCTGAGCTGGGCGATTTCCGTATTCCTTCTGGCCGTCATCGCCGCGGCCTTCGGCTGGGGCGTCAACGTCGCCGTGGCGCTGCAGAGCCTTTATGTCGGCTACGGGCCGACCTTCGTCGGGGCAATCACCGGCACGGTCTGGGCCTTCGTCCACGGCGTGATCGGCGGCGTCATGATCGCGTGGTTCTACAACCGCTTCCTGCTGGTGCGTCAGCATCCGTTCCATGCCGAGACGCAAAAACACCAGACGCACGGCCCGGCGCCGTCAGGTGGCCCGCCGGCCGAACAGTAGGATCGCGGCGACCGGCACCACGAAACCGACCGCGACGACGGCGACGATGAGCAGCGGCAGGTCGTCATACTGCCCGCGTGTCACCTCGAACACCTGATTGAAATATTTGGTCTGCAACTGGCCCGCCGACAGGGCGAGGTTCATGAACGAGGCCATCAATGCAAACC
>JBPCWF010000544.1:0-4964 GCA_051009775.1 Hyphomicrobiales bacterium
ACGCGGTCGGCTTCTTCCTGACCGCAGGCTTCCTCGGCATGATGTACTATTTCGTGCCCAAGCGCGCCGAACGGCCGGTCTATTCCTACCGGCTGTCGATCGTGCATTTCTGGTCGCTGATCTTCCTGTATATCTGGGCCGGTCCGCACCACCTGCATTACACCGCCCTGCCCGACTGGGCGCAGACCCTGGGCATGGTGTTCTCGATCATGCTGTGGATGCCCAGCTGGGGCGGCATGATCAACGGCCTGATGACGCTGTCGGGCGCCTGGGACAAGCTCAGGACCGATCCGGTGCTGCGCATGATGGTGCTCTCGATCGCGTTCTACGGCATGAGCACCTTCGAAGGTCCGGTCATGTCGATCAAGGCGGTCAATTCCTTGAGCCATTACACCGACTGGACCATCGGGCACGTGCACTCCGGCGCACTCGGGTGGGTCGGCATGGTCAGCTTCGGCGCGGTCTACTTCCTGGTGCCGAAACTGTGGAACCGGGCCGATCTCTACAGCGCACGCCTGGTCAACTGGCACTTCTGGCTGGCGACCCTGGGCATCGTGCTCTATGCCGCCTCCATGTGGGTCTCGGGCATCATGCAGGGCCTGATGTGGCGCGCCTACGATGGGCTCGGCTTCCTCGAATACAGCTTCGCCGAGACTGTCTCTGCCATGTTCCCGTTCTACGTCATCCGCGCCCTTGGCGGTGTGCTCTACCTCGCCGGCGGCCTGGTCATGGCCTACAACATCTGGCGCACGATCCAGGGCGTCGATCAACCGCAACCCGCCACCGACGCCGCCGTCCAGACCGCATCTTGAGGGGGATCGGATCATGAAATTCTCGCATGCAGTAATTGAGAAGAACGCGACCCTTCTGATGGTCCTGAGCCTGATCGTGGTGTCGATCGGCGGTATTGTGGAAATCGCGCCGCTGTTCTATCTGGAAAACACGATCGAGAAGGTCGAAGGCGTAAGGCCCTACTCGCCGCTCGAGCTCAAGGGCCGCAACATCTATATCCGCGAAGGGTGCTACACCTGCCACAGCCAGATGGTCCGGCCGTTCCGCGACGAAGTCGAGCGCTACGGCCATTACAGCCTGGCGGCCGAAAGCATGTACGACCACCCGTTCCAGTGGGGCTCGAAACGCACCGGGCCGGATCTCGCACGGGTCGGCGGTCGCTATTCGGACGAATGGCATGTCCAGCATCTGATCGATCCGCGCTCGGTCGTGCCCGAATCGATCATGCCGCCCTATTCGTTCCTCTCCCGCCGTGCCCTGCGCACCGACAACATTGCCGCCCACCTCAAGGCAAACCGGGCGGTCGGCGTGCCGTACACCGATGAGATGATCGAAAACGCGGAAAAAGACCTGATCGCCCAGGGCAATCCGGACGCCGACGGCGCCGATGACGTCGCCGCGCGTTATCCCAAGGCCCAGGTCCGCGCCTTCGACGGCGACGCCAAGGTGCTGACCGAGATGGACGCGCTGGTCGCCTATCTGCAGATGCTCGGCACGCTGGTCGATTTCAGCGCCTACAAGGCCGAAGAGAACTTGAGGTGAGACCATGGATTACGAAACCATGAGACAATTTGCCGACACATGGGGCCTCGTTGCCCTGTTCGTCGGGTTCATCGGCATCATCGCCTTCGTGTTCCGCCCCGGGTCGAAGCGTCAATATGACAAGGACGCTCAAATTCCGCTCAAAGAGGACTGAGACATGGCTGAGAAAGAAATCGATGCCACAAGCGGCACCGAGACCACCGGTCACGAGTGGGACGGCATCAAGGAGCTCAACACCCCGATGCCGAAATGGTGGCTCTACACGTTCTACGCCAGCGTCGTCTGGGCCGCGATCTACTGCGTCTTCTACCCGGCCTGGCCGCTGGTGACCACCACGACCCAGGGCGTGCTCGGCTATTCCAGCCGCGCCGACGTGGCCGAGGCGATCGAAGTCGCCAGGGCAGCGCAGAGCAAGTATCTGGATCAGATCAAGGCCTCGAGCCTGGACGACATCCGCGCCAACCAGGACCTGGTGCAGTTCGCCGTCGCCGGCGGCCGGTCCGCCTTTGCGGTCAACTGCTCGCAGTGCCATGGCTCGGGCGCGTCCGGCTCGCTCGGCTACCCCAACCTCAATGACGACGACTGGATCTGGGGCGGCACGCTGGACGCGATCTATACGACGATCGCTCACGGTATCAGGTTCGAGGCCAACGACGATACGCGCGTCAGCGACATGCCGGCCTTCGGTGCCGACGACATCCTGCAGCCGGCGCAGATCACGGACGTTCTGGAACATGTGCTGTCGCTCTCGGCCAAGGAGCACGATGCCGCCGCCGCCGGCCGCGGCGCGGAAGTCTTTGCCGAGAACTGCGCCGCCTGCCATGGTGACGACGGCGCCGGCAATCATGAGCTCGGCGCACCTGCGCTCAACGATGCTTTGTGGCTCTATGGCAGCGCCCGTGAAACCATTGCCGCGCAAATCCGCCGGCCGAGCCATGGCGTCATGCCGGCCTGGTCCCATCGCCTCGATGATGCCACCATCAAACAGCTGGCGGTCTATGTGCACTCTCTGGGCGGCGGACAGTAACGGGAACGACAGGCATGGTCGATGTGACCGACGCGGTTGACCGGATCGACGTTGACGCCGTCAACGCCAAGCACAAGCGCGAGCTCTACAAATCGCGCGTCAAGATCTTTCCCAAGCGGGTGTCGGGCACGTTCCGGAGCCTAAAATGGTGGATCATGGCGCTGACGCTCGGCGTCTATTACATCACGCCGTGGATCCGCTGGGACCGGGGCCCGAGCGCCCCGGACCAGGCGGTGCTGGTCGATCTGTGGAACGAACGCTTCTACTTCTTCTTCATCGAGATCTGGCCGCAGGAGTTCTTCTACGTCGCCGGCCTTCTGATCATGGC
Organism: Hyphomicrobiales bacterium; assembly: GCA_051009775.1. Lineage (GTDB taxonomy): Bacteria > Pseudomonadota > Alphaproteobacteria > Rhizobiales > JAJFHB01 > JBPCWF01. The sequence continues at coordinate 2,910 of JBPCWF010000544.1, forward strand.
CGGGATCGGCCTGTTCCTGGTCACGTCGACCGTCGGGCGGGCCTGGTGCGGCTACACCTGCCCGCAGACCGTCTGGGTCGACCTGTTTCTCGTGGTCGAACGCTGGATCGAGGGCGACCGCAACGCCCGGATGAAGCTCGACAAGGAGCCCTGGTCGTCCGGCAAGCTGCGCAAACTGATCTCCAAGCACATCCTGTGGCTCGCCATTGCGGTCGCGACCGGCGGCGCCTGGATCTTCTATTTCGCCGATGCGCCGACGCTGGCGGTGAACCTGGTCACCCTGCAATCGCCGCTCATCGCGTACAGCACCATCGGGGTCCTGACCGCAACGACCTACGTCTTCGCCGGCTTCATGCGCGAGCAGGTCTGCACCTATATGTGCCCGTGGCCGCGGATCCAGGCGGCCATGCTCGACGAGGACTCGCTCACCGTCACCTATAACGGCTGGCGCGGCGAGACACGCGCGCGCCAGAAGGAACGCCACACCCAGCCCGACGCCCAGTTCGGCGACTGCATCGACTGCAATCTGTGTGTCGCGGTCTGCCCGCAGGGCATCGACATCCGCGATGGCCAGCAGCTGGAATGCATCACCTGCGCGCTGTGCATCGACGCCTGCGATTCGGTCATGACCAAGATCGGCAAGCCGCGCGGACTGATCTCCTATGCCACGCTGAAGGACTATCAGGCGAACGAGGCCGGCCAGCGCACCCACACCACATGGCGTTCGTTCGTGCGCCCGCGCACCATGGTCTATATCACGCTCTGGTCGGTGGCCGGGCTTGCCATGCTTTTCATGCTCCTGACCCGCGACCGCCTCGACATCAACGTGCTGCATGACCGCAATCCGGTATTCGTCGCGCTCTCCGACGGCGGCATCCGCAATGGCTATACGGTCAAGATCCTCAACATGGAGCCGCGCGCGCGGAGCTTCCGGTTGAGCGTCGACGGCATTGCCGGCGCATCGCTGGCGCTGGCCGGTTCGACCGCGCCCGCCTCGCGGACCCTTCAGGTCGACGCCGAGCCGGACAAGCAGCGCACCGTCAAGATTTACGTCACCGCCTATCCGGCCTATCTCCAGGGCGAAACAACGTCCTTCCGGTTCACGGTCGAAGAGCTGGATGGCGAAGAGACCGCCCATTACGACGCGCTGTTCAGCGCGCCCAAGCCATGAGGACCGCGAGGATGCGCGACGAACCGGGTGACGATGCGGCGAGACCTTTCACCGGCTGGCATATGCTGGTTCTGGTCTGCAGCTTCTTCGCCGTTGTGATTGCCGCCAATGCGACACTCGCGGTCTATGCCACCGGCAGCTGGTCGGGCCTTGTGGTCGAGAACAGCTATGTCGCAAGCCAGAACTTCAATTCGGATCTGGACAAGGCGCGCGCCCAGCGTGCGCTCGGCTGGACCAGCCGGCTGGAGCCGGGATCCGGCGAGCTTGTGTTCAGCCTAAGCGACGCTACCGGCCAGCCGATCGCCGGCGCCGCGGTCGAAGCGGAACTGGAGCGCCCGGCCAACACGGACGAAGACCGCACGCTCGCTTTTGTCGAGCGCGGCGGCGGCGACTACGTCTACCGCGGCCAGCTCCGCGCCGGCCTGTGGAATGCCAGCGTGACCGTGGCCGACAGTGCCGGGCGCAGGTACCGTCAGGATTTCAGGCTTTATGTGAGGCCGGAGAAGTGAGGTGACCTGTCACGCTCGCAAGTCCACGGCTCAGACGCCCAAAACCGCGGCGGCGGCCCCGCCGGCTCTTGCCGAGGCCGACTATGCCTTGTGGACGCGGTCCTCGGCGCCGGGGCGCATGCATATCGACCTCCTGGTCGACGGCATGCATTGCGCCGGCTGCATCAAAAGGGTCGAAGCCGCACTCAACGCCCATAAGGGCGTCATTTCTTCGCGCGTCAACATGTCGACCAAACGGGTCGCCGTCGACTGGCACGAGGGCGAGGCCGAGCCCGGCGACCTGGCCCGGACGGTGGCCAAGCTCGGGTTCGAGGTGCGCCCGTTCGACGCCGGCCGGGGCGCGGACCACGCCGACCGCGACCGTGGCCGGGAGTT
>JBPCWF010000545.1:0-3584 GCA_051009775.1 Hyphomicrobiales bacterium
GCAGGATGTTGGAGGCGGGCACACGCACATCGGTGAACGTCATCTCCCAATGGCCGTGCGGCGCATGGTCGTAGCCGTAGACGTGCAAGGGGCGCGTGATGTCGACGCCGGCCGTGTCGGTCGGCACGAGGACCATGGACTGCTGCTTGTGGCGCTCGGCTTGCGGATCGGTCTTGCCCATGAAGATCAGGATCTTGCAGCGCGGGTCGCCGGCGCCCGAGATCCACCATTTATGGCCGTTCAGCACATAGTCGTCGCCGTCGCGCTCGATCCGGGATTCGATATTGGTGGCGTCGGACGAGGCGACCTTGGGCTCGGTCATGGCGAAGGCGGAGCGGATCTTGCCGTCGAGCAGGGGTTTGAGCCAGGTCTCCTTGTGCGCGTCGGAGCCGTAGCGCACCAGGACTTCCATATTGCCGGTGTCGGGCGCGGCGCAGTTGAACGCCTCCGGAGCTATGTGGGAGCGCCCCATGATCTCGCACAGCGGCGCATATTCCAGGTTGCTCAAGCCCGCGCCATAGTCGCTCTCGGGCAGGAACAGGTTCCACAGGCCGGCCTCGCGCGCCTCAGCCTTCATGTCCTCCATGATCCCCGGCGTCTGCCAGCGGTCCGACTGGGCCTCGAACTGCTCGTGATAGGTCTGCTCGTTCGGATAGACCACGTCGTTCATGAAGCTCTGCACCTTGGCGCGCAGCTGCTTCACCTTGTCGGAATAATCGAAATCCATGATGTCCTTTCTCAACCCGTCCCGGCGGTCCGGGCGCTCACACGGTGGGCAGTGTGTAATCCCTGAACTGGTCGCGCAAGATGCGCTTGGCGATCTTGCCGGTCGCGGTATGCGGCAATTCGTCTACGAAGGCGACGTCGTCCGGCAGCCACCACTTTGCGACCTTGTCCTCGAGATAACCGATCATGTCGTCCTTGGAGACCTGCGCGCCCTCGCCCTTGACGATGACGAGCAGCGGGCGTTCGTCCCATTTCGGGTGGGGCATGCCGATGACGGCGGCCTCCATGACGTCTGGATGGCCGACCGCGGCATTCTCCAGATCGATCGACGAGATCCACTCGCCGCCCGACTTGATCACGTCCTTGGAGCGGTCGACGATCTGCATGTAGCCTTCCGCGTCGAGCGTCGCCACGTCGCCGGTCAGGAACCAGCCGTCGTCGGTGAACTGCGAACGGGTCGCTTCTTCGTCCTTGTAATAGGCGCTGATCACCCATGGGCCGCGCACGGCGACCTCGCCGAACGCCGTGCCGTCGCGCGGCAGTTCGTTGCCGTCGTCGTCGATGATCTTCATTTCCACGCCGCAGACGGTGCGGCCCTGCTTGGCCTGGTACTGGCGCCGTTCCTCCTTGGGCAGGGTGCCGGTCCGGGCGTTGAACTGGGCGGTCGTGCCGACCGGGCTCATCTCGGTCATGCCCCAGGCATGGAACACGCGCACGTCGTAGTCGTCCTCGAACGTGTCGATCATGGAGCGCGGGACCGCGGACCCGCCGATCCCCGTCGCTTCGAGATGGGGGAAGGACTTGCCCTCCTTCTTCACGTAATCCAGCAGCATCATCCAGACCGTCGGCACGCCGACCGCCATGGTCGCCTTCTCCGTTTCGAGCAGCTCGTAGATCGACGCCCCGTCATAGGCGGGCCCGGGAAGCACGAACTTGCAGCCGACCATGGCGGCGGCATAGGGCGTGCCCCAGGCATAGACGTGGAACATGGGCGTGGCCGGCATGATGACCGACTTGCAGGACAGGCTGAAGACGTCCGCCGACACGATGAACATGGTGTGCAGCACGGTCGAGCGGTGCGAGTAGAGCGCGCCCTTGGGGTTGCCCGTGGTGCCCGACGTGTAGCACATGGACGACGCGGTGCGTTCGTCGAACTCGGGCCACTCGATCGTGTCCGGCTCGGCGTCGAGCAGGTCCTCGTAGCACATGACGTTCGGCAGGGAGGTCTCCGGCATGTGCTCCCTGTCGGTCATGACGATGTAGCCTTCGACCTTGGGCAGCTTGTCCTTGATCGCCTCGAGCAGCGGCACGAAGGTGATATCCAGGAAGATGAACCGGTCTTCGGCATGGTTGATGATGTAGTCGAGCTGGTCGGGAAACAGCCGCGGGTTGATCGCGTGGCACACCGCGCCGACGGCGGAGATGGCGAAATAGAGCTCCAAATGCCGGTAGCCGTTCCAGGCGAAGGTCGCGACCCGGTCGCCGAGTTCCACGCCCAGCGTGTTGAGCGCATTGCCCAATTTCTGGATACGCGTGTAGGCGTCCGCATAGGTGTAGCGGTGCATCGGCCCCTCGACCGTGCGCGAGACGATTTCGGTCGAGCCGTGATAACGCGCCGCATATTCGATCATCCGCGTGATGATCAGCTGGTCGTCCATCATCAGTCCATGCATTCCGGCATTCCTCCCCAATGCTTTTCTTGCTTGCGCCAGAGTGCACCACGGATGCGTGCAGGATCAAGGCGCGGTGGCGAGCGGGCGGAGTATTCTCGGAGTCTCGCGACCTCTATCGTCGTTCCCGCGAAAGCGGGAACCCAATGGCAGTCGCCACAGATAAATGAGCCGCCATTAGACTCGCGCTTCCGCGGGAGTGACGGGTGGTACTGTGTGCGTCCTGGCTAACGCTTGAGCGCCGAGCCCAGCGACTGCACCGCCGCCTGCACGCCCGGCCCGTGCGGCACACCCAACGCCTTGAGCGTGGTCTCCGTGGCGCCGAGGGTGCCGAGCACCATGGGCGCGTTGACATGGCCCATATGGGCGATCCGGATCGCCTTGCCATCGAGCGCCGAAATGCCGATGCCGAGCACAACGCCGCAGGTCTCGCGGCAGAACTCGATGATCGGCTGCGGGTCGCTGCCGTCCGCCGTGACGATGGTGGTGACCGAGTTCGAGCGCTCCTCGGGATCGGTGATGTTGAACTCCAGCACGCCGCCCTGCGCCCAGGCGCCAACCGCGGCGCGCGTCGCGTCGGCCAGGAGGCGGTGGCGTTCGATGGCGTGCCCGAGGCCTTCCTCCAGCAGCAGGTCGAGAGCTTTCCTCAGCGCGAACAGCATATGCTCCGGCGGCGTGCCGCAGTATTTCTGGTAGTGCACCTTGCCTTCCCGGAAGGTCCAGTCCCAGTAGTGGGTGCGCAGGCCGGCATGCTCATGCGCCGCCTTGGCCTTGGGGCCGGCGGCGACGAAGCTCAGGCCCGGCGGCACCATCAGGCCTTTCTGCGCCCCGGTCACCGATACGTCGACGCCCCACTGGTCCATCTCGAACGCCATGGTGCCGAGCGAGGCGATGGTGTCGACCATGAACAGCGCGCCGTGGCCCGCATCGTCGATCGCCTTGCGGATCGCGGGAATATCGTTGACCACGCCAGACGCCGTGTCGACCTGCACGGTCAGCACCGCCTTGATCTCGCCCGCGGTGTCGGCCCTCAGCCGCTCCTCGACCTCCGCCGGGTCGACCGCGCGGCGCCAGTCGCCCGGCAGCCGCTCGACCGAGGCACCCATGATCTCGCCCATCTCGCCCCAGCCGGCGGCAAAGGCGCCGCTTTCGAGCGTCAGGATCTTGTCGCCCCTGGACAGCACATTC
>JBPCWF010000546.1:0-5148 GCA_051009775.1 Hyphomicrobiales bacterium
TCCGGCAGATATGCGGTGGTTAGCCACCGTCCCAGGGGCAATCTTGCGTCGACAGGTCCGCTTTCCGGCGCATTGCCCGCATGCCGTAGCAGGGCTGTAACGGAAGGGCCTGACCCACTCCGGCCCCAAGGCTGGGCATCCGTTCAGGCAGGAAAGAGCCCATTCCAGATCATGTATCAAAGAGTAGAACCCGTAATTCCCGCCCAAAGCCGACATTATCAACTGTCATCGCAAACGGCTGCTTTGAAGGGCTAATGTGAGCTGCAGAAGTAAGGTGGACTGCCTAGCCGCCCCAGGTATCCGACAGGATGAATCCCTCCGGAAACGGATCGCTCGGGTCGAGACCGATCTGGGAAAGGCCGTAGATCCAGCATTGCCCGGTGACGCGCACGCGGCTTCCCTTGTAGGGGCCGATCTTTGAGCCGCCCAGCAATTCCGCCCGGAACTCACCGCCGATGATCGACCGTGTCGTGATCGCATCGCCCGGAGCAATTTCGCCCCTGGCATGGAGGACGGCCATGGTCGAATTTGTGCCGGTGCCGCAGGGCGAACGGTCGGCGCGCGCCGGCTTCAGGGTTGTGCAATGGCGCATCGTGCCGCCCTCATCACGGGCGCGGAACATGACATAGGCAAGACCATTCACCTCGGGGATTTCGGGATGCGCGACATCCACCTGTTCTGCGATCAAATCGCGCAAGGCCACGCCTGCCTCGGCAAGCGCGCGTGCATTTTCCGGTGCGATCGTCAATCTGGCCTGATCCACGTCGACCAGCGCATAGAAGACACCGCCATAGCAGAGATCATAGGTGACCCGGCCCCATTGCGGGGTTTCGATCTCGCCGCCAGCGATCGCAACATATGAGGGCGGCATGTTGAGGCTGACGCCGGTGACCTTGCCGTCCTGGCACATGGCCGTCGCCTTCACCAGACCGGCTGCCGTATCGAGCGTCACAACGGTTTCAGGTTCGCGCATCTCCATCATACCCGTTTCTAGAATGGCTGTGACCGTGCACATGGAGTTCGAGCCCGACATTGCGTGCGCCTGATCGGTCTGCAGCACGATCATGCCGAAATCGGCTTGCGGATGGCAGGCCGGCGGGATCAGCACGAAAGAATGATTGGCCGCGCCCCGCGGCTCCGAACAGAGCCAGCGGCGCAGACTGTCATCCACATTGTTGATGTGAGCCAGCTTGGCGGCCATCGTGTCGCCGGGGATGTCGATGATACCGCCGGTGATCACCCGGCCGATTTCGCCGGCACAGTGAACATCGACGGTCTGGAGTGTCCGTTTCCAGCGCAAGGGGCACTCCTTCAGAAACGGTCAATTCGATAGGGGGCCATGTCGATGGCGGGACTTCCCCCAGTGATCAGATCTCCCATCAGCTGGGCGCAAGTCGCGGCATGGGTCAGACCAAGATGGCCGTGGCCGGTGGCGTAGAACACGCCCGGCGTTTTGGCCGAGGCCGACATCACCGGAATGGTGTCCGGGAAGGCCGGACGGTGGCCCATCCATTCGGAACAATCCTCGGCCCTCAGATTCGGCAGCGCTTCGCACGCGCGGCGCATGGTCGTTCTGGCGCGACGGTAGTCAGGCGGCGCATCCAACCCGGCCATTTCCACGGTGCCACCGACGCGGATACCGTCAGCGGTCGGGCTGACCATGAAGGCTTTGGCAGGCCAGATGATCGAATGGGAAAGCTCAATCTCCGGCGCCATGATCTGGGTGTGATAGCCACGCTCGGTCTCCAGCGGCATCGGTTCGCCCAGCAGTTTCGACAGTCGCGCGGTATATGCGCCGGCGCACAGGACCAACTCGTCGGCGCACAGAACCTCGCCGGTGCCAAGCCGAACCCCTGTGATCCTTGCGTTGCGTTCGAACCCCATCACGTCAGCGCGGCGCAGCTTGCCGCCCAGCGTCTCGAACCGTTCCGCAAGACTCAGTACGAATGCGTGCGGATCGGCCACGGTCCGGTTGTCGGGCAGCAGGATCGCTTTGGTGATGTCCGTGGAGATTTCCGGCTCAATTGCGCGGATCGCCGGTGCATCCAACACCTCATAAGCGAAGCCGAACCGTTCCAACATGCTCATGCGCTCACGGTCGCCCCGGAACTCCGTCTCGTTAGCGTAAAGCGATAGGCTCCCAATTGGCGATAACTGTTCGGCAATCCCAATCTCAGCCATCAGGGCCTGCGTGTCTGCCAAAGAGCGTTCGCACAGGGCCGCACCGACAGCTTCCAGCCGGCGTACAGCCGAAGGGCGGCCTGCTACGAGAAAGCGGATGAACCACGGAACCAGACGCGGCAGATAGCGCGGGCTGACCCTAATCGGGCCTTCCGGATCCATTAGCCAGCCCGGAATCTGCTTCCAGGTCGACGGGCGCGCCGCCGGCATGAATTCCGTCACGGCAATCGACGCCATATTGCCGTAAGATGCACCTGCGCCAGGTGCACCCCTGTCCACCAGCGCTACGGCGCGGCCACGTTTCTGAAGCTCATGAGCGATCGCTGCGCCGATAACACCGGCGCCGACAACAATCGTCGATGTTGCTTTCGATGCGCTCATGGCCTGACCCAGAAGATGAAAGTTTTCGGGGGCACCGAAGCCGCCCCGGAGCGGAAGGATCACATGGCCTGGATCGGCGCCAATGCCTCTTTCAGTGCGGCCTTTTCTACATCTGTCAGCGGACCAAGGGGCGCACGGCATTCACCGACCGGCAGCCCCTGAAGCTCGCAACCGTATTTGATCTTCTGAACGAACTTGCCGCTCTCCAGAATGTTCATTGCCCGGTAGAGCTTCGCCATGATCTGTTTGGCCCTGGCCAGTTCGCCGGCCTTGTAGGCGCGGTCCAGATCGCAGCAGGCCCTGGCCAGGAAGTTGGACGGCCCGCAAATCCAGCTGTCGGCGCCCCAGAGCATGAAATCGAGCGCAATATCGTCCGAACCCGAGATCAACTGAATCTTACCCTCGTATCGAGTGGCAATATCGATGGCGCGCTGCAGCACGCCCGAGCTTTCCTTGATGCCGATGACGCGTGGATTGTCGGCGAAATGATCCATCAGTTCGAAGCTGATGTCCGCCCCATCCTTGGCCGGATAGGAGTAGAGCACCAGGTTCACGTCAACCTCGGCCAACACGGTTTCGTAGTGCCTGATCAACTCGTCCTGGGTCGGCCGCGTATAGAAGGGCGGCGCCAGCAAGACGTTTTCATAGCCGATCTCCCTAGCCATAGCCGTCTGCTCGATCACCTCGCGGGTGGCCGGCGCATTGGTCCCGGCAATCAGGATTTCGCCGTCATTGGCGAAGTCCTTAACGAATTGCAGCACCTCGCGCCGTTCTTCGGTCGATTGCGAAAAATATTCGCCGGTCGAACCGTTTGGCACCCAGCCGGTCACGCCGGCTTCGCGGAAGTGGTGCATCAGTTTCTCAAATGCCGCGAAATCGATTCTGTTGTTCGGATCGAACGGCGTGACGAGAGCCGGCATGACGCCGGAGAGTTTGACATTGTAGCTCATGTGATTGTCCCGATTGTCAGATGACCGCGCGTTCGATGACGCGTTCGCCCTTGGCAAAGCGTTCGTAGAGGAAAGGCGAAAGGTCCATGGAGCGGAATTCGCCATAGATGATCTGTTCGGCCACGCCGCGCCCGACGGCAGGTCCCTGCTGGGAGCCATGACCGGAGGAGCCGTTGGTGAAATGGAAGTTCGGCACCTCGTCATGCGGCCCGATAACCACGTTATAGTCGAAGGTGTTGAAATCGTAGTGGCCCATCCAGAAGTCGACGATCTCGACATCTTTGAACTGCGGAATGCGGTTGGAGATGATCGGATGGATCTTCTGCTCCCAGATCCCGTCTTCGGCGCTGAAATCGTCGAAATCGACCATCACATCCTCACCCATGGGCGGGCAGCCCACGAGGTAATCATCACCGAATTGCCGGAAATGCACGCCGGTCGGATCGATGGTCAGCGGCAGGTCGCGGTCCAGCGGCTCCCTGGGCCGGAAGATGACCGTGTAGCGGCGCTTGGGCTGGATATCGAGCTTGAGCCTGGCCATGTCGGCCACCAGGCCGGCCCGCGTGCCAGCGGCGTTCACAATGGCGCCGGCTTCGATCACCTCGCCGCTTTCCAGCGTGACACCGGTCACCCGGTCGCCGTCACGGCTGATGGCGACAACCTTGTTCCGGACATAATCCAAACCCTGCTCGACGGACTTTCTGATCAGCCATTCGACCATCAGAGGTGCGTTGTAGTAGCCCTCGTCGATGGTGTTCAGGCTGCCGGCTTTAATGTCGTCAAGCTTGTAGAAGGGATAGGCGGCGGCAATCTCCTCCGGGGTTACCATCTTCGTGCCCGCGCCATTGTCCGCCTGCACCTTCTGGTCACGCTCCAGAACGGCAGTCAGCTCGGCATTGTCGGAGAGATAGAGGTAGCCGAAGTTGCGGATGCCGAGTTCTGGCACGTTCGGGTCGCCGCCCAGCTCCTCGCGAAAATTCTTGACGAACTCCGCCGCATACCGGCCGATTTGGACGTTGATCGGATTGGCGAATTGCTGGCGCATGCAGTTGTTTGATGCGCCCGTCTGCGCCTTGGAGAAGGTCGGGTCGGGTTCGACAACCAGCACGCGGCCCTTGAAATCCGGGTTGGAGATCAGGAACCACGCGGTGCAGGCCCCCATGGTTGCCCCGCCTATGATGACCACGTCATAGGCATCATGCTTCGGCGTTGCGGAAAATGCAGGGAGGTTCATCTCCCAGGAGGAATCCTTGGAAGTCGGTTTCATGGCCTTGTCTCTTTCGTCAGGAGTAGATCAGACGGAGCGGGTGATGCCGCCATCAACGCGGATGTTCTGGCCGGTGATATATCCGGCGCCTTCGGAAGCTAGGAACGCCACTGTGGCCGCGATCTCGTCGTAGGATTTGCCGTAGCGCTCCATGGGAATGCGCGCCTTCCATTCCGGGTTCTCCGGCAGGCTGTCGATGAAGCCCGGCAGCACATTGTTCATGCGCACATTGTCGGCGGCGTATCTGTCGGCAAACAGCTTCGTGAAGCTGGCGAGGCCGGCGCGGAAGACGCCCGAGGTGGGAAACAGCGGGTCAGGCTCGAAGGTCGCGAAGGTGGAAATGTTGATGATCGTGCCGCCACCCTGCGC
>JBPCWF010000547.1:0-3407 GCA_051009775.1 Hyphomicrobiales bacterium
GGTCCGGCATGGCCATCCTGGTCAGCGGCTCGATGATCTCGAACACATCGCCGCCGGCGCAGAAATTGCCCTCCGCCCCGGTCAGCACCACGGATTTGATGGTCTGGTCGTGGCGCAGCGCCTCGAACGTGTCGCGCAGCTCGGCCTAGGACTCAAATGTCAGAGGGTTCTTCTTGTCCGGCCGGTCGATGGTGATCTCGGCCACCGGTCCGTCAACCTGCCAGCGGAAATGCTCGGCCTTGTAGTCGCTCAACCCGCCCATATCTATGCTTCCCTGTCCGTCGTGTGCCGCAGAACCGCGTCCTTGAGCTCGCCAAGATGCTCCATCATCTGCTCCTGGTCGTCGTCGTCCAATCCGGACAGGAGTTCGCGGATCCAGTCCTCGTGCGCCTCGGCCATGGTCTCGAAAAAGGCGCGGCCCTTGTCGGTCAGGCCGATCACCTGAGAGCGCCGGTCGGTCGGGTGCGGCCGGCGTTCGGCCAGACCTTCACGCTCGAGCCGGTCGGTCAGGCCTGTAATGTTGCCGCCGGTGACCATCAGGCACTGGCCGAGCTGGCTCATGGTCAGGACGCCGTCGGGGCTGCGGTAGAGCTGGGCCAGGAAATCGAACTTGGCGAGCGAAATGTCGAAGCTCGCGCGCAGGCGCCGGCTGATCTCGGCCTCGATCAGGGTGGCGCAGGCAAACAGGCGGAGCCACAGTTTGAGCGGCGACTTGGCGTGGTGGCCTGCGCGCTCGTAATCGAACGGCGCGCGGCCGTAATCGGTATGTTCCGTCACATCACTTCTCCGCCGGCAAGCGTGATCGCCTGACCGGTTATGCTGCGCGCCGCATCCGAGCAGAGCCAGAGCGCGGTTTCGGCGACCTCGTCCGGGTCGATGAACCGCCCCTGAGGGTTGACCGAGACGAGTTCGGCGCGGGCGTCCTCGGCACTCAGCGACGACGCCTCGGCGATCTTCTCGATCGACCCCTTGAGCAGGTCGGTCTCGGTGAAGCCCGGGCAGATCGCATTGACCGTCACGGCCGTGCGCGCGAGTTCGAGCGCCAGCGCCCGGGTCAGCCCGAGAACGCCGTGCTTGGCGGCGCAATAGGCCGAGACATAGGCATAGCCCTTGAGCGAGGCGGTGCTGGCGACGTTGATGACCCGGCCCGCGGGCGCATCCGTGAGGCCCTTGAGCGCCGCCCGGGTCACGTTGAACGTACCGGTCAGGTTGACCGCGATCATCCGGTTCCACAGATCGGCGCCGGTTGATTTGAAAGGCGCACTCTCGGCCGCACCCGCATTGTTAACCACAGTGTCGATAGGTCCGTGATCGGCGCACAAGGCGTCCACCGCATCTTCGACCGCCTTTACATCGGAGACATCGGCGGCCGCGACACCGCCACCCAGCGCATGCGCTTCATGCGCTGCCGCAAGCGACGATTGGGTGCGGCCGATGAGCGAGACCCGGGCGCCGCGCTCGGCAAAGCGCCTGGCGATGGCGAGCCCGATGCCGCGCCCGCCGCCGGTGACCAGAGCATGGCGGCCTTCCATCGACATGTGGTCGGCTGCGGCCATCAGGCTTTCACCGCCATGTCTTCGGCGCGCTCCAGATTGCGCAGATACTGATCGCGGCCGTTCAGATACTGCTTGGGCCAGCCGAAATCCTTGTAGCCGAGCTGGGCGGCCGCGTGCTGGGTCCAGCGCGGATTGGCGAGATGCGGACGCGCGAGCGCAACGAGGTCGGCGCGGCCGGCGGCCAGAATCGAATTGACGTGGTCCGGCTCGAAGATATTGCCGACCGCCATGGTCGCAATGCGCGCCTCGTTGCGGATGCGGTCGGACATGGGGGTCTGGAACATGCGGCCATAGACCGGCTTGGCATCGGTCGAGGTCTGGCCTGCGGAGACGTCCATCAGATCGACGCCGCGCTCCCCAAGCCGCCGGCCGATCTCAACCGCCTCGTCGACCTGCAGGCCGTCCGGACACCAGTCGGTCGCCGAAATGCGCACCGACATGGGCTTCTCCCTCGGCCAGATGGCGCGCATGGCGTCGACCACTTCCAACGGGAAGCGCAGCCGGTTTTCGAGCTCGCCGCCATATTCGTCATTGCGCATGTTGGTCAGCGGCGAGATGAACGAGGCCAAGAGGTAACCGTGGGCGGCATGGAGCTCGATCATGTCGAAACCGCAGACGACCGCCCGTTCGGTCGCGGACGCAAAATCGGCGGTGACCTTGTCCATGTCCTCCCGGCTCGCCTCATGGGGCACCTGGTTGTGCTTGCTCCAGGGGATCGGCGACGGCGCGATGAGCTCCCAATTGCCTTGGTCGAGCGGCTCGTCCATGCCGTCCCAGCCGAGCTTGGTCGAGCCCTTGCGGCCAGAGTGGCCGAGCTGCAGGCAGATCCGGGCATCGCTGTCGGCATGAACGAAATCGACGATGTTTCGCCATCGCTCCGCCTGTTCGCCGCTCCACAGACCTGTGCAGCCGGGCGTGATGCGGGCTTCGGGCGAGACGCAGGTCATCTCGGTGAAGATCAGGCCCGCGCCGCCGAGCGCGAAGCCGCCGAGGTGAACCATATGGAAATTGCCGGGCATGCCGTCCTCGGCGCTGTAGGTCGCCATGGGCGAGACCACGACCCGGTTCTTCAAGTCCATTTCGCGCAGACGGAACGGCGTGAACATGGGCGGGACCGCCTTGTTCTGCTCATGGCCGGTCGCGGTCGAGGCGAACCAGCGCTCGACGCCGTCGAGATAGTCGCGGTCGCGCAGCCGCAGATTCTCGTGGCTGACGCGCTGGCTCCGGGTCAGCAGGCTGTAGGCGAACTGTTCGGGCTCCATATGGGCGTAGCGCGCGATGTTCTCGAACCATTCTGTCGAGTTGCGCGCCGCCGACTGGAGCCGCAGGACCTCGATCTGGCGCTCCGCCTGATAGCTCTCAAGGACATCCTGGATATCCGCATCGCGCTTCTTGAAGTGGTTGGCCAGGTTGATCGCGTCTTCGAGCGCCAGCTTGGTGCCCGACCCGATCGAGAAATGGGCCGAGTGGGCGGCATCGCCCATCAGCACGATATTGTCCTTGATCCAGTTCTGGGTGAGCACCCTGGGGAAGTTGATCCAGACATTGGAGCCGCGCAGATGGCTGGCATTGGACATGAGCGCATGGCCGTCCAGATGGTCGGCGAACAGCTCCTCGCAGAACCGGATGCCTTCGTCCGCCTCCATGTCGCCCAGCCCGGCGGCCTCCCAGGTCTCATTGGTGGTCTCGACGATGAAGGTCGAGGTGTCGGCGTTGAACTTGTAGGCATGAACCTGGAACCAGCCCCACTCGGTCTCCTTGAAGATGAAGGTGAAGGAGTCCAGGAGCTTGTGAGTGCCGAGCCAGATGAACTTGTTGGCGCGGACCTCGACATCCGGCTTGAAGTGATCG
>JBPCWF010000548.1:0-3833 GCA_051009775.1 Hyphomicrobiales bacterium
GCGCCCAGATCCCGGCGTCGCGGGCCCTGGCGCGGATCTGGTCGAGCACCGAAAGTTTGAGGTTCTCATATTCGTTGAAGTTGTCCGGATCCTGTTCGAGCGGCATCACCTCCTCGGCGATGAATGCACGCAGTCTGAGCCGCAGGGCGTCGATCTCGGGCGGCAGCGTGAAGTCCATGTTTGTTCCCTCTTTCCGGGCGTGGATCAGGCCGGCGGCGCGTTACACGCTGAGCGTCTGGCCGCCATCGATGGTGAGCACGGCGCCGGTCATGAAGCCGGAGGCCTTGGAGGCGAGCAGCAGCACCACGCCGTCGAGTTCGGACGGCTCGGCGATGCGCCGCTGCGGGATGGTTCTGATCATCGCCTCGGCCTCTTGGGTGCGGTTCTCGAATAACTCCCGGTTGATCTCGGTCAGCACATAACCCGGCGCAATCGCGTTGACCCGGATGTTGTAACGCGCAAGCTCCAGCGCCAGGGCCTTGGTCAGCTGGATGACCGCCGCCTTGGACACCGCATAGGCGCTCAGCGTCTTGGCGGTGCGCAGGCCGAGGACCGATGCGGTGTTGATGATCGTCCCGCTGGCGCCGGCTTCCACCATGCGCCGGGCGCATTCATGCGCGGTCGCCCAGACCCCGTCCAGATTGATGTCGAGCACCTTGCGCCAGTCCTCGTTGTCCATGTCGAGCACCGGCTTCTGGATCGCCATGCCGGCGTTGTTGAACAGGATCGTGACCGTGCCGAACGCCTGTTCGGCGGCGTCGAAGGCCTGGGAGATCTGGCCGTGCCGGGAGACGTCGAGCTCAACCGCCGCGGCCTCGCCGCCGGCGGCCTCGATGTCGCTCTTGAGCTGTTCCAGACGATCCGTGCGACGCGCCGCGAGCACCACCTTGGCGCCATGGGCGGCGAGCACCTGGGCGAAGCGCCATCCGAGCCCGCTTGAGGCGCCGGTCACCAGCGCGACTTCACCTGACAGATCGAACAGTTCGGCGGCCTTGATCACATCACTCACGATACATCCTCTATTGTCGGTACAGCAGGTCGGGAAGCCAGGTGGCAAGGCCCGGTAAATACCATACCACCACCAGAAGCAGCAGCTGGATCGCGACGAAAGGCGCGACCCCGCGATAAATCTCTACCGTGCGCACGCTGTCGGGAGCAACCCCGCGGAGATAGAACAATGCAAAACCGAACGGCGGCGTCAGGAACGACGTTTGCAGCACGATCGCCATCATGACCCCGAGCCAGACCGGGCTCATCGCCGTGCCCGGCGCCATTTCCATCTGCAGGAGCACCGGCGCCACCACCGGCACCACGACGAAGACGATCTCCAGGAAGTCGAGGAAGAACCCGAGCAGGAACATCACCGCCATCACCAGGGCGACGGCGGCGAGCGTGCCGCCCGGCAGGTCCTCAAGGAACGCCGCGATGGCGCGGTCACCGCCGAAACCGCGGAACACCAGCGCGAACAGGGACGCACCGATCACGATCAGGAAGATCATCGAGGTGATCGTCAGCGTGGTCCGGATCACCTGACGCAGGATCCTCTCGCCGCCCTCGTCCCGGGCGCGGAAGGCGGTTGCGAGCGCCGACAGGACCGCCGCGATGCCGAGCGCCGTCAGCACGGCCGCGACGGCGATCGCCGCCCAGTCAACGGCGGACAGCACCGTGCGCTGGACCCGCAGGTCGACCAGGGCGGTGAGCAGGAGCAGCGCGGCGAAGGCGGACGCGCCCGCGACCATGATCTGCCCCCGACCGGGTGTCATCCTGTAACCCGCCAGCAGCACGGCGCCGACCGCGCCGATGCTCGCCGCCTCGCTCGGCGTCGCAAGCCCCGCCAGGATCGAACCCAGAAAGGCGACGATCAGGATCAGCGGCGCGAACAGGGACGCGAACACGCCCCGCGAGACGGCACCGTCCGCGTCCTCCCGCCCGACGGCGCCCGACGCACGTCCGGCGCCCGCCCGCACATGGAACATCTGGTACGCGAGATAAAGCCCGACCAGGACCAGCCCCGGCACCAGTGCGCCGGCGAACAGGTCGTTGACCGAGACGCTGTCGGGCGCCGGGTTGGCTTGGGCGAACTGCGCGCTCTGATGAGCGATCGACAGCTGGTCGCCGAGAAAGATCAGAATGATCGACGGCGGAATGATCTGGCCGAGCGTGCCCGAGGCCGCGACCGTGCCCGACGCAAAGCCTGCACCGTAGCCGCGCCCCAGCATGGTCGGCAGCGCCAGCAGGCCGAGCGTAACGACGGTCGCCCCGACAATCCCGGTCGAGGCCGCGAGCAGCATGCCGACGATGGTCACGGCGAAGGCGAGACCGCCGGAGACATTGCCGAAGGCGCGGGACATGGTGACCAGGAGGTCCTCCGCCACCTTCGAGCGCTCCAGCATCACACCCATGAACACGAACAGGGGCACAGCGACCAGGGCCTCGCGCGTCATGATCGTGTACAGCCGCGACGGCAGCGCCTGAAGAAACGTGAGATCGAACATGCCCGCGGCATAGCCGATGAAGGCGAACCAGGCGGCACTGCCGGCAAGCGTCAGGGCGACCGGGAAACCCGCCAGGAGCAGGCCGCAGACGGCGGCGACCATCGCCAGGCACATGATCTCAGGACCGCTCATGCCAAGGCTACGCGGGATCCCGGGGCGCCTTGGCGCCGGCCGGATAGTCGGGCACCGCGCCTGAGAGACAGGCCCAGCATTTCAGCACCATGGCGCAGCCCTGCAGTCCGAGCGTCGCCGCGAACAGCCAGATCACGTTCTTGTAGATGAAGGTCAGGGGCAGGCCGGAGCCTTCGCGCGAGCCCTCCGCGACACTCCAGGCACCGAGCACATAGTCCCAGGAAAACCAGATGACGAGCGCGCAGACCGGCAGCAGAAACAAGACCGCGCCGGCAAGGTCGATCGCGGCCTTCACCCGTGGCGCGGCGTCCCGGTAGAACACATCGACCCGCACATGCTCGTTACGCAGGAGGGTGTATCCGGCGCCGAGCATGAATAGGGTGCCGTGGAGATAGAGCACGGATTCCTGCAGGGATATGAAACCGATCGAGAACACATGGCGCAGGATGACGATGGCGAACTGCACCAGCACCATGGCGAGCGCCAGCCAGGCCACGGCATGGCCGAGGCGCCGGTTCAGACTATCGATAAAACCAACCAGCTTGAACGGCATGGCCCTTGAGTAGCAACAAAGCGCTCGAAGGGCCATAACGGTCGCGGTCGAGGAGCACCACCTCTCGGGTCATGTACTCATTAGGTTTGAGCGGCCGAAGCCCCTCAGAGAACGTCTGCCTGGCATCAGTTTTTGAGCTTCTCAAGCTGATGGCGACACGGGGATTTTGTGCCGCAAGCGGCCGTGCAGCATATTCGCAACCGCGTGGGCGGTCCCGTCAAGAAGCCAACTCGCGGCTCAATGGAAAGCGGGCCTTCGCGAAGACACTTCCCCAATTGGCAGATAGTGCGGATTGAACCCGCGCATCCGAGCAAATACTACTGTCACTCAGATCGCGTGACATTCCGTCAATCGGCCGCACGCACACCAGTGAGCGGCAACCGGAGATAGATATCATTGCATTTTTCAGAAAACGAAGAAGCGTTGATGCGCAAAAGCGGCATTGCCGTTTTTGAGGGCAAGATCATCATCGATGCTCGACCGCCAATCTCGGAAGAACAGATAGCGCAGCTCGAAAAGCGGATCGCGGCCCCGCTTCCCGCGGACCTGTTGGCGCTGTGGCGGACATGTTATGGCGGCACCGTGGACTATGATGGTGAGGCCGACTTCGACGGACACATTGCTCATCTTGATTTCAAGGAACTGTTTTATCC
>JBPCWF010000549.1:0-3380 GCA_051009775.1 Hyphomicrobiales bacterium
CCGACCTTCCCGAAAATCAAGCCTCTGTTCATGATGGGGCTGGGCGGTGCGTTTCTTCTGGCGCTCCTGGTCGTCTTCTCCGCCGAGGTGCTGTCGGCGACGGCACCGGGGGCACAGGTACAGACGATGATGCGGCGCGAACCGGTATTCGAGGCGCCCACGGCACCGGTGGCGCCCCAGCCGGTTGCGGCGCCGCGGCCTACCGTGCAGGCGGCCGCGTCGGCCCAGCCCGCACCGCCGGCCGAAGGACCGTTGCCCGCTTTCGGGCCGGTGCTCGAAGAACTGAACTCGGTGACCTCCGGCGGATTGAGCCTGACCGATGCGGGCGCGATCTGCGTCAACGACCCTCTGTCCGATTTCTCCCTGGCGATCAGGCGGGTCTATCAGGTGCTGAAAGACGAAGCCCGGACAACCGGCAACAAGCGTTTTGTCTGGACCTCCGGCGAAGACCTGGATGACCGCGCCGCCGTGCTGGCCAACCTTGCGCGCACTTTCGCGCAGAACGGCGCAAAGATCATCGCGGTCGACGCCGATCCCGACAGCGACGAAATGGCGGAAGTGTTCATGGCCGGGGAGGGGCTCGGACTGTCCGACCTCCTGACCGGCCGGGCCGCCTTCACGGACGCGGTGACGCGGGATCCGATGTCGAGCCTGCAAATCCTCCGCCAGGGCGGCCAGGCGGCTCCGGCGCAGAGCCTGTTTGGCGGCAAGCGCATGGACTACGTTCTGGATGCCCTGGACCAGGCATACGACTTCGTGCTGGTGAACGCGGCGCCGATGACCGAACGGTCGGCCCACGCGATCGCGGCGAAGGCGGGCAGCGCGCTGGTCTGTGCTGCCGACACCAGGTCCGGAAAACGCGCCGGTGCCGAGGCGATCCGGACGCTCAAGGCGCTGCATGTGCCCAAGGTTGCCGCCGTGACCGTGCACAGCGACAACGTCTTCAGCCGCCTTCTGGCCAAGTACCGAAGGGCGGCCTGACGTCTCCCCGGGCGTGCTGACGATTCGTGCCGGTACCCGCAAGCGGCGGATTTCCACCATAAAGTGTTCTTCAATGCTTTGATGGTATTGCAATAGGGGTGCCGTGCCCGGACTGGACAACAGCGATGTGAAATCGCGCGCCGGGCCCGCCTGTTGCACAGGGACGTGGAAATGACGCTTCGGAAACACAGTCTGATCCGTGCTGGATTGGAAACCTTATATTATTCAAAGGTTTATCGCGCCTTTGAGAGCAACTGGAGTGGCCTTGGCGCGATCTTCATGCTGCACCATGTGCGGCCGCAGACCGAACCGTTCCCGGGTTTTCATCCCAACAGCTGCCTTGAAACCACGCCGGAGTTCCTTGACGCGGTGCTTGACCGGCTGCGCGTGCAGGGCATCGAGTTCGTGTCATTGCAGGACGCGGTCGAGCGCATCAGGAGCGGCGATCGTTCGAACCGCTTCGCCGCCTTCACCATCGATGACGGCTATCTCGACAATTACGAATATGCCTGGCCGCTGTTCCGGAAATATGCCTGTCCGTTCACCGTATTCGTCGCCACCAAGATCGTCGACGGCGATGCCGAGCTGTGGTGGCTGGCGCTCGAACAGGTGGTGGCCGGGAATGACCGGCTGTCGGTCTGTCTCGACGGCAGGCAGTGCGACTTCGAGACCCGAACCGCAGCGGAGAAACAGACGGCCTATGACACCATATACTGGACGCTCAGGCGTATCCCCGAAGCTGAGCAGAGGCGCAAGATCAAGAACCTGTGCAGCCGCTACGGCGTCGACCTGAAGCAGCTGTGCCGGCGCGAGGCAATGACCTGGGATCAGCTCCGCGAGCTCTCAGACGATCCTCTGGTCACCGTCGGGGCGCATACGGTCAACCATGTGGCGCTCGGCAAGCTGCCGCAGGAGCAGGCGCTCTGGGAGATCACCGCATCGCGCAAGACGCTTGAAAAAGCCCTCGGGCGTCCGGTCGATTTCTTCTGCTACCCTTATGGCGATGCCGTCTCCGCGGGCGCCCGCGAATTCCGCCTCGCCCAGGGCGCCGGCATGACCGCGGCAGTGACCACGCGCAAGGGCCTGATCTATCCCGAGCACGCCGATCATCTGTTCGCCCTGCCGCGCGTCTCCCTGAATGGCGACTACCAGAGCCTGCGCTTCATCGACCTCTACCTGAGCGGCGCGCCGTTCGCCCTGTGGAACCGGTTCCGCCGCGTCGATGCCGCCTGACTTGAGGAGCTGATGCTCTGAGCCGTGTACTCATGGATCAGTACCGGTCTAGCAGCACCGCACGCTTACGGCTGATGCTCCGCACGTCCGTGAAATGCCAACGGCAGACGTGGTGAGACGAAGCACTATCCTGCCGTCTTGACCATGTTCTGCGCGTCCGGCGAGATCGGGAGAGACCCAACAGACTTGCTTGATTCCAGAATGAGCATCGTCGATGTCTCGGAAACGCAAGAGATCGTCTTCAGGCCGGTAAGAATAAAGTCACGGAGATTTTCAACTCCTCCGACCTGGACACGCAGAACATAGTCGAGATTGCCGGCGACCAGGAGGCATTCCGTGATCTCCGCACGTCGGCGAACCGCCGCCAGAAATTCGGCAATTTCGTCCTGCGACGGGCTTGAGAGGCGCACGGTGACGATGGCGCTGATGCCCAAGCCGAGCGCAGCCGGATCAATGCGGGCGCCGTAGCCGGTGATCACGCCCGCGTCCTCGAGCCGCTTCACGCGCCGGCTGCAAGGCGTCGGCGATAATCCAACACGGTCTGCAAGCTGCAGGTTGGAGATCCGCCCCTCGGACTGGAGAACGGCCAGTATGCGGCGGTCGGCGGCGTCTAATTGGACCTTGGTCATAGTCCCTCATTATTTCGGAAAAATGGATAAAGTTCACCAATACTCAGTCAATCAGGAGCGAAATTAGCACGAACTCACTTTCCTTATGAGGGTATGTTTGTCGGATCCGGATGTCTACTGGAGCCCCCGAGCATGTCGCTTTTCAAACACACCGAGTTCGATCACCACGAACAAGTGCTGCATTGCCATGACCAGGCGACCGGGCTGTTCGGAATCATCGCCATCCACAGCACAGCGCTGGGACCGGCAGCAGGCGGCTGCCGCATGCATCCATACGCTTCGGCAGATGATGCCCTTACCGACGTCCTGCGCCTGTCGAAGGGCATGAGCTACAAGAATACCATGGCTGACTTGCCGCTGGGTGGCGGGAAGTGCGTGATCATCGCCGACCCGGCACGGTCGGACAAGCCCGAGTTGCTGCGCGCCTTCTCGCGGCATGTGCAGGCGCTCGGCGGACGGTACTGGACGGCGATCGATGTTGGCGTCGGGCCGGCGGACGCTGACATCCTGGCCGAGAATTGCGACTACGTCTTTGCA
>JBPCWF010000550.1:0-8539 GCA_051009775.1 Hyphomicrobiales bacterium
GTGTAGCCGCGAAAGTCGCCGAACATACTAAAGAAACTTGAATACCTGCTAAGCGTTTCGGATATCGATACGCTTTCCGGCATTGCCTTGTCCGACTTCACCGTCACCTTCGCGCCGGGCACGCCGAACCCTTACGATTTCGCCAATACGCAGCCGGCATCCGGCAGTAGCTATGGCTGAAGATCTAGAGCATCGTTCCTTCATATGGAATCATTTGATGGTGCCAAATCAGGTCAGCCGGCTAGGCGCAAAGCGCGGCGCGATGTGGGGCATCGGGCAAGCTTTGTAACGACGCCGGTGAGCTGATATGGTCCACCGAAGGCCGGTTTTTCGCGCCCGCTGGATGTCGTTAAGCTCCACTTGTGGTCGCCCGGACCACGGCGTGGACCTTGCCTCGCCAGCAGACGCGAAAAGCCGGTCAAATGATCCCATATGAAGGAACGATGCTCTAAATCACTGTCCACCGAGGCTGATCAGTATTTGCCCGTGAACGCCAGCTTGCCGATCTTTTCCTTGGCGCGGCTCGGTGTGACCTCGATGAGACTGGGCCGGCCAACGACGATCCCAAGATCGATCGAACACTCGATATAGGTCGGCCGGCGGGACGATGCGGTGACGGTGACCGTGTCGGTCACTTCCGTTCTCGCGCTCACCTCATGTTTGCCCGGCCTCACATCCACATAGAAAACCCCGTTGGGCTTGCAGCTGCCGGTTTCCCTGCCGTCCACCTTTACGCTGGGCTGTACGGCGGCGCCGATGGCGGAGGACCGATAGATGATGATCCTGGCCTTGCCCGGTGCCGCAGCTTTTCGCGCCTCGGGTGATTCCGATACGGTCGGTCCCGATGCGCAGGCCGCCAACATCGACGCCCCGAGCAGAGCAATGACGCTCCGTGCCAAACGCTGTTTCATGCCAAAATCTCCGGATGCATGTGAACCCCCTCATGCCGCGCAATCGGCTGGAGCCGCGCGCGGTGTCCGTCTCCACGTGCCCTTCGTGGTGCGCGCGGGCCCGTCTGTCTCAACCAGAAATGTGATCCAATTCGGCCCCATCAGCCCTTATCGCGCACGTGGCAGGTTTGTCCCCAAACCGGACTGTAAGCGTTTTGCCAACACCATCAAGGGTTGTGTTTTGCCGATTGCGGATCTGTGATCGCTTTCGTCGGATCACTCTCTCAGGTGTCCGGGATACTTTTGGCAGGAGCGGATTTCTGATTTCCCCTCGCTTCCGGCTGCGAACTCGCGCACCGCGGCCGGCGGCCAGGGCTTCCACCGCGTCATGCGCCGATCCACCATCACCGAAGCCCGATCCGTGAAAGGCCGGCACATGGCGCGGTGCCGCCGGGCGATCTGTGCGGGCCCACAACCCGTCAGGGTGCTGCGGCCTTCGACGTCTCGAACCCGTCATAGCCGTCGGCCGCGACCTGGTCACAGCGTGCGCGGTATTTGTGCGCGCCGCCGATATACGGCATGAAGCCTCGTGGCTTGCCGGGTACATTGGCGCCCATGTACCAGGAGTCGGCCTCGATGAAGAGCGTTCCCGACGCAACCTCGTTGACATGGTCCACCCAGCGTGTTTCGGCGTCTTGCGTGGCCTCGATCACATCGACGCCGTGCTCGTCCATGTGCGCGAGACAATCGGCGATCCAGTCGACATGCTGTTCGAGCGACATCAGCACATGGCTCATGACGGACGGGCTTCCCGGCCCGGTGATGGTGAAGAGATTGGGGAAGCCGGCCATGGCCAGGCCGAGATAGCTCGACGGTCCGGCCCGCCACTTCTGTTGGAGCGTAACGCCGCCGCGGCCGCGGATGTCCATGCCCAGCAGGGTCCCGGTCATCGCGTCGAACCCGGTGGCGAAGACGATGATGTCGAATTCGTGCTCCCGGCCGCCTTGCACGAGGCCGTTCGCGCACAGCCGTTCGATCGGATGCTTCGAGATGTCGATCAGGGCGACGTTGTCGCGGTTGAAGGTCTCGTAATAGTCGGTGTCGACAGACAGGCGTTTCGCGCCCATGGGGTGGTTCCTGGGGCACAGCATTTCGGCGACCTCGGGATCCCTGACCACGGCGCGGATCTTCCGGCGCATGAACTCCGACGCGGTCTCGTTGGCCTCCCGGTTGGTCATGAGATCGGAGAAGACGTTCCACATGAGCAGGCCGCCCTGCGCCCATTGCGCTTCCAGGACCTCCTGCTGCTCGTCGGGTGAGAGCTTGACCGCCGCCGGGTGACCGCCCTCGTTGTGGAAGCCGGAATGCGTGGTGCGCTCGCGCTCACGCCAGAATGCATATTTGGCCTTCCACTCGGCAACCTCGTCAGGCTTCAGCGGTGCGTTCCATGCGGGCGCGGAGAAGTTGGCGGTGCGCTGGAACACGGTCAGGTGCGCGGCCTGCCCGGCGATGACCGGTGTCGCCTGGACGCCCGACGCGCCTGTTCCCACGAGCGCGACCCGCTTGCCCGAAAAGTCGACACCGTCGTGCGGCCAGTCGCCGGTGTGGTAGCACCCGCCCCTGAAGGCCTCGATGCCCTCGATCTCGGGCATTTTCGGTGTCGACAGGCAGCCGGTGGCCATGACGCAGTACCTGGCGACCACCTGTTCATCCCGTTCGGTCGTCACGGTCCACAGGCCGGAGGCTTCGTCGAAATGAGCCGATGTCACCTTCGTGTCGAATGCGATGTCGCGACGCAGATCGAACCGGTCGGCGACATGACCGGCGTAGGCCAGGATCTCCGGCTGCGGCGCATAGCGGTGGCTCCAGGTCCAGTCCTGCTGCAACTCCTCGTCGAACGAATAGGAGTAGGACATGCTCTCCACGTCGCAACGCGCGCCGGGGTAGCGGTTCCAGTACCAGGTGCCGCCGACATCGCCGCCGGCCTCGAGCACCCTGACCGAGAGCCCCAGCCCGCGCAGCCGGTGCAGCATGTACATACCCGCAAAACCGGCGCCGACGACCACCACGTCCAAGGGGCCGGTCCGGTCCGCGCAATCGGCTTTGGTTGTGGAAGACATGGTTGCCAGCTTGTCTCTTTTGACCAGGGTTATCAACGGAAATGCTTGGCCGATGGATTGCCGGACAAAAAGAGGTTAAGACATCGGCAGAGGCAGCGTACGGGGCGAGTGTGCGGCGGCAATGAACACGGTGGAGATACGGTCGAACAGTGTGGCGGAAGGCGGACTGGGCCTGCGCAACCTGGCGGCCGGCGAGCTGTCCCGTCCAAGCCGTCTCGACGGGTTCCCGCTGGTGATCGAGGCCGATGGAGACGCTCCCGCGGATCTGGTCGATGCGGTTGCGCGGAACGCGGACCGGGTGCGCGGTCACCTGTTCGATGCGGGCGCTGTGTTGCTGCGCGGCTTCCACTCCGCGTCCGCCGGCGATTTCGAGGCGGCCCTGGCGGCGCTCGGGCTGAACCCGACCGGGGACTATCTCTTCGGCATCGCCAAGCGCGAACGCCACTCCGGCGCGGCCTTCACCTCGACCACCTGGAGCAAGCGGGCGATCCTGCCGCCACACACCGAGATGGCCTACATGCGCCGGCGGCCGAGCTGGATCGCGTTTTACTGCGCCGCGCCCGCATCGCGTTATGGCGAGACACCATGTTTCGATATGGCCGCCGCGTACCGGGCGTTGCCGTCCCGGCTCGCCGAACTGCTCCGTGATGCGACCGCGACCTATACGCGGCGGATTCCCAAGGTGCGGGGCCGGTTCGGCTATCAGCGCACGGTGGCCGAGACCTTCGGCACGGAAGACCGCGACGAGATTTCGACACTCTGCAAAGACCTCGATGTGATACCACGCTGGATCGCGCCGGACCTTCTGGAGGCGGTTACCCATGTCGATGCCGTCGTCCGGCACCCGTCGTCGGGCGCGCTCTGCCTCAACGCGCAGTTTACCGAACCCGCCGCGTTCCGTTATCTGTTCAGGCGCTTCGCCGACCGTTTCACCCTGTCGGAGCGGTGCCTTCAGGAAGCTCTGCTGTTCGGCGCCGGCCTGGTTCGCGGCGGAACCCATCAAAGCATTCGGATCGACGGCAGGCGGCTGGCGGCGAGGGACGTCCGGACCATCTATGACTGCATGTTCGGCGCGTCCGCGATCTTCGAGTGGCGCCGGGGTGACCTCCTGCTCCTGGACAATATCCGCTCCGGCCATGGACGCCTGAACGTTGTCGGTCCAAGACAAATACTCACTTGCTTCGGCGATCCCTACGATGTCTGAGGCAAGAGATATCCGCCTGGTGAAATGCGGCTCGCGCCCGATCCGGCAGATGTGCTGGTATGTACCGGCGCGTACCGGCCAGCGGGGAGGGGGGAATGGTACAGCGGGCAATTGACCCATTGACCGTCGCCAGGGCGGCCAGCCGGCTCGAGAAGGAGGCGGAGGTCATTGGCGTGCGCCCGCGCGTCAGCTTCGATTTCGAGGAGTTGGGCCGGGTGCGCGATTGGGTGCGCCAATCGCAGGTCACACCGTTTTTCCGGCCCGAGTTCAATGCGTTTTCGCCGGAAACGGCGTTCTGGGTATCGGCAATGGATTCGAGCGGTGAGGTGATCTATCTGCATGCATTCAGGCTCGACATCGTGCAACAGGACTTCTCGCAATGGTTCCTGAACTGGATGTTCGGCCTGCGCGCGCGGGTCGGCGACAGGCTGGTGCTCGAGACGGACCAGTTGCCGACGTCCAACCGCATGCGCGCCCTGCGCGGCCGGCTGGTGTATCAGGGTGAGTTGTGGGTTTCGCAGACGGCGCCGCGCAAGTTCGCTTCGGCCGTGCTCAACCTGCTGCCGCGGTTCAGCATGCTGCTGGCTTACATGCATTTCCGCCCGGATGCGATCTGGGCGATCGTCGATCACAGGGGCGCCACGACCGGAGGGGTCCTGCGCGCCGGAAATCCGCATGTCCAGCCGGACTATGTGCGGTGGAAACCTGACGCCATGCCGAGTGACGTGGAGTCCAAGAAGGGCGCGCCGCGTGATCCGTCGGAATGGTTGTCCACGGTCGAGCGGGAGGAACTGGAACTGATGATCAGTGAGATTTTATGGCAAACAGATCGCGGGGATCCGACAGCTTAGTGCACAGCGCCGCCATGCTGTAGCGTCCGTCATCGGTCTTGGTCGGCCAGATCAGCCGCTGGCAGTAAAGCCACCGGGGTTCATCCGAATCCGGATAGATCTGGCACAGCATATCGTCAAGATGCGGGGTTCCGGTTTCGATGATGGGGACATAGGACCTGGTTAGGGAATATGCCATCTCGCGGTCGCCGCCTTCGACGTTGAAGGTTCCCTCTTCGAGCCAGTCGTGGCCCATTACATTGGCAAGAAGCGAGTGCTTGCCGACCTCGACGATGGGAAAAATGGCCTCGTCGTCAATATCCGCATAGACCAGGAGATCCTGGAAGCGCTCCGGCTCCTGCATGGCGTGGCGGTAAAGCGGCGTGCACGTGTCAAGCGGCTTGGATTGAGAAAAGAATTTTCTCAGCACCGGAACGTCGCGCATGTGTTGGACGGCTTCGATCTTTTCAATCGCAGCCTGCACAGTGCCGTACCTCTCGGTGAACCAGCCCTCTTTGTAGTATTCGAGGGTGTAAGGCGCCGGGCATGTCGGGATCTGCTGCAACGCCAGCTCAATCGAGCTGTCATGGGCATGCGCCGGATCCCAGCGAATGGTGGTGCCGGATGTCGCGCGGGTGATCTGAACCAGCGCGTAATAGCGAAACGGCATGTCGAGATTGCTGAACGGATTCAGCGTCAATCCAGGCACTTCCGTACCGCGGTCTATCCACGTTGTAAGTGCGAGATCAGTCATCAGCGATAGGTCTTCAGAACCGCGTTAGTAATGTTGCCGAGGATCTTCGGATCCTTGTCGTAGTCGAACAGGCTGTCGAGGTCGATGTTCAGCTCGATACCGATCGCCACGACATATACGAGCAATTGGTCCGATTCCCCGGATTCGATCTTGTCGATGACCGACGCATCGATGCCGAGCCGGTCCGACAACGCCTCACGGGTGATGCCGAGCTCAAGCCTGCGGTCGAGTATCCGCCAGCCGACGCGTCTGTACTTGAGCCTTTTTTCGGAAATGTTTTTCATAGGGTGCAGTATTCCGTATGCCTATCAATTGACCGCGAGCGATTTCCGCGCCGGCGTTAGTGGACCACTTCGTTGTTGCTGTCTTCGACCAGGGATTCCGCATTGAGTTGACGGGCAATCGCCTTGGCCCAGACGCTGAGTTCCTCACCTGACATCTTCAGTCCCGGGTGATGCTGAGCGATGAACGAAAGGTCCCTGCGAATGCGCGCAAACACGGCCTTGAGCGCGGGGTCGTCAATTTCGGTCATGACACGGTCATGGATCGCGCTCTGTTCCTTGCCAGGAACAAGCAACGTATCGCTATGATCTGCCACGTCCGGTGACGACTGGCGCTCGTCGGCTGACGACGCCTTGGATCGCTTAGGTGAATTGTCCATACTTACTCACAAACAAACCGAAAGCGCACAACCATTAGCGTAAAAACTATTAGACTGTACAAATTTATACAATACAATTTGACTTAAATTAAGCCTTTCGGCAAATCCCCTCCTGTTCGGTGCTCATGCCCAGTGCTTTTTTCTTGCCCTGTGTGAGCGAAAAGCCGAGCGCAGAATGACGCCCAGTATCGTTGAGCCGGCGAGGACTGTGCCCTTGAGCGTGCCGGATATTTTCGACGTGCCGATGCGCGGAAAGTAGCTTACGGGGACGTCGCGCGCGGCAAGGCCCTGATGCGCGGCCTTGACCTGCATCTCGACCGTCCAGCCGAAGGCCCGGTCGCGCATATCGAGGCGTTTCAACGCGGCTGCCGAGATGGCGCGAAACGGTCCCAGGTCGGTATGGCGCGTGCGCCAGAACACGTGGATCAGAATGCAAGCAAGCCAGTTGCCGAACCGCTGATGCGGGGCCAGAGCGCCCGGGGCGGCGGTGCCGAGCACGCGCGACCCGATCACCAGGTCGACTTCGCCATCCGCGATCGGATCGACGATCAGTGCCATTTCTTCCGGGCGGTCGCTGTAGTCGGCGTCCAGGAACACCACGATGTCGGTCTCGTCCAGGTGCTTCAGTCCGGCCTGGCAGGCCGCGCCATAGCCGCGCTCGGGCTCGGACACGACATCGGCGCCGTGTGTGAGCGCTATCGGGCCGGTGCGATCGGTCGAACCGTTGTCCGCGACCACGGTCTGATCCACCCAGGCCGGAATGTCCCTGAGCACCTTGCCGATCGCACCCTCCTCATTGAGGGCCGGAATGACGACACCAACTCTGAAGCCGTGTCTCATGACCTGCCTCCGTGAACAGGATGTTGCCCGGTCGCGCCATGGGCGTTCGGTCCGCGTGCCATGACGTGGCGGTGCACATCGCGGCCAAGGAGCAGCACGACGGGAAGCCAGATCACCAGCACGACGCCGTAATGAAAAACCTGCTCCATGTCCCGCGGCGCGAGATAGAAGTAGGCATAGTAGAGCGGCAGTGTCGCGGTGAGAAGTAGCAGTCCCGATACCGGGAACAGGGGCAGGAACGGCGCGAGCCAGACGTAATACCAGGGGAACTGGGTCGGGCTCAGGAGGAAAAGCGCCGTGACCGTTATGAAAACGCGCCAGCAGACATCGGCCGGGCCCTCGATCGCCCGGCGGTTGATCTGGGCGATAACGCCCAGAAGCACGGCGAAGACGAGCGCGCGGGCAAGCAGTTTGCCGGTCGGCTCGGCCGCGCCGAACAGTCCCGCGGCCTGGAGGCACAGCCATTCGACGGCGCGGAACAGGGCGTCGTTCGCCTGCCACCTGGTGCCATAGGCGACGAAGCCGGACGAGCTGTCCAGTTTGGCAAGCAGGATCGGCGCGAGCAGCACCGCGGATGTCAGCACCGCGACCGCAAGGGCCGCCGTCAACACGGCCGGTCTGCGCAGCCAGGGACGCAGCAGGGTCGGAAGCAGGATGAACGGCCACAGCTTGGCGCCCACTGCGAACGCGGTGGCGCCGGCAGCCCAGAGCGGCCGGTGTTTGACCGCCAGGCAGACCGCGGCCAGCATGCCGACGACGACCAGCACATCCATATGCGCGGAATTGTGCAGCTCTTTGACCACCAGCGGGTTCCACCAGTAGAGGGCCACCCAGGAGAGTGGCCGTCCGACCGCCTGCAGCAAAAGAACGACAAGGCCGAAGATGGCCAGGTCTCCCGTCAGCACGAGCAGCCTCCAGGCATCGAGACTCCAGGGCTTCAGCCCGTGGGCAAGCGCGAAGGCGGCCTCGGCAACCGGCGGATAGACCGTGCGCAGCCGGGCATAGTTGATGCGCTCCAGGATCGCGTCCGCCTGCGATGCAAGGCGGTCCAGGTCCGGGCTGCCGGTTTGGCGCGCGGCCGCCTCGGCCGGACTGTGGACATAAGGGTTGAGGCCATTGGCGGTGACCGCGCCGTCCCAGAGGTAGCGGTTATAGTCGTCTTCGAGGATCGGCTGGGAGCCGAGAAACACCAGGCGCATCACGACACCGGCGATGAAGATCCAGGCGAACAGGGCGGCTG
>JBPCWF010000551.1:0-3733 GCA_051009775.1 Hyphomicrobiales bacterium
GTTTTCCGCCGCCCTGGTCGATGCGTTCCGCAGCATCACCAATGGAGGCCGCCAGACCCTGAAGCGAGCGAGGCCCTGACGAGGGCAGGTTTTGAACGAAGCACAATGGTCGAGAAGTACCGCGGCATGATCGCGCGCGGCGAGCCCATCGTCGGCGGCGGCGCCGGCACCGGGCTCTCGGCCAAATGCGAAGAGGCCGGCGGTATCGATCTGATCGTGATCTACAATTCCGGACGCTACCGCATGGCCGGGCGCGGCTCGCTCGCCGGCCTGATGCCCTATGGCGACGCCAACCAGATTGTGGTCGAGATGGCGGCGGAGGTTCTGCCCGTGGTGAAACACACGCCGGTGCTCGCCGGCGTCAACGGCACGGACCCGTTCCGCCTCATGGACGTGTTCCTCGACGAGTTGAAGGCGATCGGGTTTTCCGGCGTGCAGAACTTTCCGACCGTCGGGCTGTTCGACGGCACGTTCAGGACAAATCTGGAGGAGACCGGCATGTCCTTCGGCCTGGAGATCGACATGATCGCCAAGGCGCACGAAAAGGACATGCTGACCACGCCTTACGTGTTCTCAGAGGACGACGCGGCGGCCATGGCGCGGGCCGGCGCCGACATCGTCGTCTGTCATCTGGGCCTGACCACCGGCGGTGCGATCGGGGCCGAGACGGCGCTGACGCTCGAAGACTGTCCGGCACAGGTCGATGCCTGGGCGGAAGCGGCGCTCAGGGTCAAGAGCGACGCCATCGTTCTGGTGCACGGCGGCCCGGTCGCTTTACCAGAAGACGCGGAATTCGTTCTCAAGAACACGGAAAACTGTCACGGTTTCTATGGCGCGTCCTCGATGGAGCGCCTGCCGACGGAGATTGCTCTGACCGAGCAAACCAGGAAGTTCAAACAGATCAGCGCAAGCTGACGGGTGTGATGCGCAGTCCGGCCCGCGAAAAGGCCGGCACAAGGGAGTAACGGAAATGTCGGGTCAGTTGATCGGCGAACTCATTCTCTGGCTGATATTGGCGGTCATCGTCATCGCCATCGTCTACTGGGTGATGCACTGGCTGTATCGCCGGTCGACCAAGGAAGTGTCCTTTGTCCGGACCGGTTTTCTGGGCGAGAAGGTGGTGATCAACGGCGGCGCTTTCGTCTGGCCGATCATCCACGATATCACGCCGGTCAACATGAACGTGCTGCCGATCGAGGTGATCCGGGACCGTGACGACGCGCTCATCACCAAGGACCGAATGCGGGTCGATGTCGATGCGGAGTTCTACGTCCGCGTAGCGCCGACCGAAGACGCGGTCTCGGTTGCCGCCGCCACCTTGGGGCGCCGGACCATGGAACAGGAACGGCTGCACTCTCTGCTCAACGGCAAGTTCGTCTCCGCCCTGCGCTCCGTCGCCTCGGAAATGAGCCTGCACGAAATGCACGAGCAGCGCGGCGACTACGTCACGCGCGTGCGCGACGCGGCCGCGGAAGCCCTTGCACAGAACGGCCTGGAGCTTGAATCCGTCGCCATCACCGACATCGACCAGACCGATCTTGAGTTCTTCAACCCGTCCAACCAGTTCGATGCCGAAGGCCTGACCCGGCTGATCGAGGACATCGAAGCCAAGCGCAAGCAGCGCAACGACATCGAGCAGGAATCGATGATCCAGATCCGGGCGCGCAACCTGGAGGCGGAGAAACAGGCGCTCGACATCGAGCGTGAGAGCGAATCCGCCCGGCTCGAACAGGAGCGCGAGGTCGAGACCCAGCGCGCCGCCCAGCGCGCCGAAATCGCGCGGGAACGCGCCCAGCGCGAAACCGAAGCCGAGCAGGCCCAGAACATCGCGCGCGAGGAGATGGAGAAGTCGCGCATCTCCAACGATCATGCCGTCTCCCAGGCGCGCATCGCCTCCGAGCAGGAAATCCGGCAGCGCGAAATCGAGCGCGCACAGGCGGTCGAGGCCGCCGAGATCGCCTCGCGCGAGAAAGTCGAGACCGCGCGGATCATCCAGGAGCGCCAGGTCTCCGAGGCCCGGATCTCGAATGAAGAAGAGACCGAGCGGCGCGAGATCGAACGCCGGCGTGCCGTGGAGCAGGCCGACATCGTTGCCCGCGAGGCGACCGAAAAGGCGCGCATCGAACAGGAGCGCGCCGTCACCGAAGCGCGCATCTCCAACGAGGAAGAGACCAAGCGGCGTGAAATCGCCCGCAACCTCGCCATCGAACAGTCCGAGATCGCGTCACGCGAGGCGACCGAAAAGCTGCGCATCGCTCAGGAAATGGTGGTCAATGCCGAGCGGATCGAATCCGACAAGAAGACCCGCAACCTGGAGATCGTCAGGACCCGGGCACTGGAAGAGGCTGAGATCGCCGCACAGCAGGCGACGGAAGCAGCCCGGATCGCCCGGGAGAAGAAGCTCTCCGCCGACCGGATCGCCGCGGAGCAGGTGACCCGGGCCCTGGAGATCGAGCGCCAGAAGGCCCTCGACGAGGCCGGCATCTCGGCGAGAGAGGCGACCGAAGCCGCAAGGATCGCACAGGAAGAACGGGTCCGGACGCTTGAGATCGCCCGCAACCAGGCAACGGACGAAGCCGAGATCGCGTCGCGCGAGGCCGTCGAAGCCGCGCGCATCGCCCAGGAGGCGAAGACTTCGGTCGAGCGGATCCAGAGCGAAGAAGCCACCCAGGAGCGCGATATCCTGCGCAGACAGGCACTGGAACGGGCGGAGATCGCCGGCAAGGAAGCGACCGAAGCGGCACGCATCGCGCAGGAGAAAGCCACCGATGCTGAACGCATCGCCGCCGAGCAGGAGGTGCGCGCCCGCGAGATCGCCCGCAACCAGGCCGTGGAGACGACCGAGATCGCATCGCGCCGGACGGTCGAGCAGGAACGGATTGCCCGGGAGAAGGAAACCTCCGAGGAGAAGATCGCCCGGGACCAGGAGATCCGAAATCTGGAGATCGCCCGCAACCAGGCGCTGGACGCAGCGCAAGTTGCCGCCGACGAGGCAATCGAGGCCGCGCGCATCGCCCAGCAGAAGACGCTGGATGCGGAGCGTATCGCCGCCGAGCAGGACACAAGGCATCTCGAAATCGCCCGGGACGAGACGATCGAAGCGACCGACATCAAGAAGCGCGACAAGGTCGAGCGCCAGCGCATTACCGTTGAGCTGGCCCTGGAAAAGGACCGCATCGCGTCGGCGAAGTCGCGCGAGATCATAGACATCGGACGCAAGAAGGCGGTCGAAGAGGCGGACGAGGAGCGCATCATCGAGCTTGCCGCCAAGAAGATGGAGCGGGTCCAGGCGGACGCCAAGGTCAAGCAGGCCGACATCGCTGCGCAGCGTGACGTCGACAAGACCGAGGTCGCCCGCGATCAGGTGCTCGATGCCGCCAGGCTCGAGCGCAAGCGCGCGCTCGAACAACTCGAGGTCGGCCGGATCCAGGCCCTGCGCGAGGCGGAGATCGCGTCGAAGGAAGAGATCGAGCGGGCGCAGCTGGCTTCAGAGCGCGGGCTCGACGAAGCCCGCATCTCGCGCGAACGCGACCGCCGCAAGCTCGAAGTGGAGCGCGAGCGCGAAGTCGAGGCCGCGCAGATGGAGAAAGCCATCATGCTCTACCAGAAGTCGCTCGAGCAGTCGGCGGCCCAGGCCGAAGCCGATATCGCGCGCGCCAAGGCGGCAGAAGCGGAAGAGAAGGTCAAGACCGTGCGCGAGAGCGAAGAAGCCAAGCGCCGCCGTACGGTCGAG